>JBARKD010000755.1:0-2971 GCA_049800615.1 Acidobacteriaceae bacterium
GTACGGATGTGTGCATCGGGCTGATCGGCGCCGCAAGAGGTCGCCACGTCAGTACGATGCGGAAGAAAGGAACAACCAATGAGTACAGTTGCGGCACCACCTGTTTTCAAGACTAAATTGATCGGGCGAGAGGAGATCGCCAATCAAACGATGGCGTTTCGATTCGAAAAAATGCCGCGATGGACATTCACGGCCGGGCAGGCCGTTGACATAACCCTGATCGATCCTCCAGAGTCGGACGGCGAAGGAAACACGCGAGGCCTGTCGCTTGCGAGCGCGCCCTTCGAGGACACGATACTGGTCGCAACAAGGCTCCGCAACACCGCGTTCAAGAGAGTACTGAAATCGGCGCCGTTAGGTACAGAAGTTAAGGTTGAGGGGCCATTCGGAAATCTTACGCTGCACAACAACGCCGCGCGGGCGGCAGTATTCGTTTGCGGCGGTATTGGGATCACTCCTGTTCGCAGCATCCTCTGTTCAGCGGCCCAAAAGAAGCTGCCGCATCGAATCTTTCTCTTCTTTTCCAACCATACGCGACAGGATGCGCCGTTCTTCGATGAGCTTGACCGTTTCGCGCAGTAACTGGAGGGGAGAAACCGGCTTTATCAACAGCGAGATGCTGGCGAAGCATCTCCAGAATGTTCAACAGGCAATTTATTACCTGACCGGACCATCTTCCATGGTCGCTGCAATGCGCGCTGTGCTCCATGAAGCGAACGTAGACGATGACGACATCCGTGTCGAAGAGTTCACGGGTTATTGAACTGTAGTGAACGTCAAATGGCACCCAGACTCACCACGGCCAGCAGAAAGAAGAGATGGCTAGAGAACGAGGATCTGCCTGTTCCGGATGAAACCGCGTGGTTGAACTTAGCAGCATCGAGTCAAACAAGACAGCGGCGAGTTTGGATGTTCTGTTGGTTCGGTTCCCAGCCCGGCAGATACCTTTATCAGGTATAAGGAGGAATGATGATCCAGAAGTGCGCTAACCCTGAATGCGATGCTGAATTTCGCTATGTCAATCGCGGTCGGCTATTTTCTTTTGAACTCAGACACCCCATCGCGCCATGCCGGGATGTCCCTCCAGCCATCTGCGAAAGAAAGCCGTCCCATGCAGCGATTCACTTCTGGCTCTGCGAAAACTGCTCGTCAACGCTTAGCCTTCACTTCACAATGAAAACAGGTTTATCCGTTGTAGCCGTCTCAGAGACCGCGGGTTCGCGCGGAACGTCAGAATCGCTGAAGCCATCCTTACCTCCAGAAGCAGGCTTGGGCCGGGATCTGGTTAATGCCAGTATTCTTCACGTCGACCGGAGATAGAAGTAAAGCTCTCGTATGGAACAAGAGGGATATGGACAGAACGAAGAACCAGACAGTTGGACAAATTATGAGTTTTAAATCTACAGCTAAACGAACCGGTCGATTCGTATGAATACAAAACTTGACCTTCCCGTCCAGGCGAATCTTTCCAATGAGATTGGAGAGTGGATTGAGGCCTTCGATGATGTCGTGGTAGCCGAGGGGCCAGAGCAGGGGTCTGTGATCCTCAGAGCGTTGCGGCAAAGGGCGCGCGAGGCTGGCATCAACATGCCGGGTGAACTAATCACGCCCTACATGAACACCATTCTCAGGCATAAGGAAGTACCTTACCCGGGCAATCGCACCCTAGAGCGCCGCATTGAAAGTCTCATTCGCTGGAACGCGATGGCCATGGTTCACGGTCAGAACAAGAAAGACCCTGGCATCGGCGGCCACATCTCCACGTATTCCTCGCTTGCCACTTTACTCGAAGTAGGCTTCAACCACTTCTTTCACGCAAGCTACGGAGACCAGCCTGGCGATTTCATCTACTTTCAAGGGCACGCCTCGCCTGGAATCTACGCACGCGCCTACCTTGAAGGCCGCTTCGATGACCAGCACCTCTTCAACTTCCGTCACGACCTGCGTGACACCCCCGGGCTCTCGTCTTACCCGCACCCATGGTTGATGCCGGACTTTTGGCGCTTTCCCACGGTTTCGATGGGCATCGGCCCGCTGAACGCGATTTATCAGGCGCGCTTCATGCGCTATCTGGAAAACCGCGATCTCATTGAGAAGACTCCGCGCAAGGTGTGGGCGTACATCGGCGACGGAGAAACGGACGAAGTCGAGACGCGGGGCGCCATCGCCGTCGCCTCCCTGGAGAAGCTGGACAACCTTATTTTCGTCGTCAACTGCAACCTACAGCGCCTTGATGGTCCGGTGCGCGGCAACAGCCGGATCATCGATGAACTCGAAGGCGTCTTCCGCGGCGTGGGGTGGAACGTCATCAAGGTCATCTGGGGTTCGGACTGGGACCAGTTCTTCGAGCGAGACCACACCGGGCTTCTGCTCAGACGCATGGAAGAGTGCGTCGATGGCGACTACCAGACGTTCAAGGCCAAGGGCGGCGCATACATCCGCAAGGAATTTTTTGGCAAATATCCTGAGCTGCTTGAACTGGTCAGCGACCTGACCGATGAGCAGGTAGGCAGGCTGCATCGCGGCGGCCACGATGCTGTCAAAGTCTACAACGCTTACAAACACGCCGTGAACCACCGCGGCGGTCCCACCGTGATCCTAGCCCACACCGTCAAAGGCTATGGTCTGGGAGCCGGCGAGGCTCGCAACGCCACCCACCAGGAAAAGAAGCTCACCGACGATGCTCTTGCTGCGTTCGTTCGCCGTTTCGACATCCCTGTTCCTGATGAATTGGCGAAGCAGGGCAAGCCATATCGCCCCACCGAAGACAGTCCAGAGATCGTCTACATGCACGAGCGTCGTCGCCAGCTCGGCGGCTACATGCCGAGCCGCGTGGTCCCTGAGCTCAATTTCAGAGCTCCTGGGCTGGATTACTTCAGCGAGTGGACCGCTGGCTCAAAAGGACGCGCAGTCTCCACGACGATGAGTTTTGTCAGTGTGTTGCGCCACCTTCTCAAGGACACGGAAATCG
>JBARKD010000756.1:0-5554 GCA_049800615.1 Acidobacteriaceae bacterium
AAATTGTCATCTGCAGTTCGCTTCACTACCGACAAAACCTAATGCCCACGAGACTTCGACGTTTCCGGCTGGAAACGGCACGGCCTCCCGGCCACAAAATTGTCATCTGCAGTTCGCTTGACTACCGACAAAACCTAATGCAACCGAGACTTCGAAGTTCCCGGGCTGGAAACGGCTCGGCCTCCCGGCCACAAAATTGTCATCTCGACCGAAGTGGAGAGATCTGCAGTTCGCGTAACTACCGACAAAACCTAATGCTCACGAGACTTCGAAGTTCCCGGCTGGAAACGGCACGGCCTCCCGGCCACAAAATTGTCATCTCGACCGAAGTGGAGAGATCTGCGGTTCGCTTGACTACCGACAAAACCTAATGCCCACGAGACTTCGACGTTCCCGGCTGCGAACGATCGTTTTTGGAATCTTCTAATGCCAGAGATCTGCGAAGCCGCCGCCGTCCTCGATGAAGTCGGGTCTTTGCCGTGGCCAGGGAGACACCAAGGCTCCGTGCAACTTCTTTGATCGAACACTCCTCGAACGTCCTCATTTGAATCGGCGCTTGCAATTTCGGATCAAGCCTCCCCAATGCGCGAAGCATGCGCAGGCACCGTTGGTTCTGATCGTAAAGCTGCTCGGGATTCAAGCGGGAATCTCGAACCTCGAGCGAGAAAACGTCATCGTCTGATTTGCCCAATTGCTCGACCAACACTTCCGAACGTCTACGCCTTTTGCGAATCGTCATCAGTGCTGAATTGATTGCAATTCGGGTAAGCCATGAACTGAATTTCGAGCGGCCTTCGAATGTCCTCAAGGCGACGTATGCTCTGAAGAACGTATCTTGCAACACGTCCTCCGTGTCTTCCCGGCTCCTCGTCATGGACATAACCGTTGCATAGAGACGCTTCCAATGAAGCTTCCGGAGCTCTTCAAAGGCATCCTTCGAACCTGCTAGAGCAGCGGTGACAAGCTCTTCTTCTCGCGCCTGGGCGTCGTCCGTAGCTGAAGGACTATGGGACCCGGACGGCGCAGTTTCGATCGCAGACAACTTTGCGAATGCGCTTCGATCCCGGTGTATCCCAGGGGAGGTTTTCCAGCGATGAAGTATCTCGATTGGCGGGGTCCGGGAAGCTGTTTCATTTGCTGATTGATTCATTTCGATCACCTTTCCGCGGCTGTGCCCTTGAGTGGGTTGCTGCGATTAAGCCAGAAGGGAGAGGTGCGAACTATTAGACGAAGGTATCGACCGATACCTTCGGATCAGCGGAGTTGGCTTTAGATCCGCGCACACCCTATCGTTCGATAACAGCGGCTGTCGGGTAGTCGCCAACGGCATGCAGCCTGGTTCTGGGGGGCATACGCCTGGGCTGCCATGCGTCTTCCGGCCTCACTTTGCCGGATCATTGTCGCGAAACGGCGCTAAATCGAGATGCTACAATTTTGTTTGATACAACTCCGGGCCCCCGGGAACCGTTACAACACTTAGCTCCTTAAATATTGCGGAGGAATTCGATGGGGAAGCAACCAGCACCCATCTCTCTTGCCGGCTCACAGCTCAAGGAAATACGCCACGTTTGTGCATTTTTCGCAAACGATGAGGAAGAATACCGTGTATTGCTTCCGTTCATTAAAGACGGTTTCGCAGCCGGCGATAAGGCCGTGCACGTTGTCAATCCGGGCCAAAGGGGGGAACATCTCCAACGTCTGGCTGCAGCCGGGATAGATACTCTCGGCGCTCAGAAAAGCGGGCAATTGGAAATCGAGAACAATAGTGAAACTTATCTGCGAGATGGTTACTTTGACCAGAACCGCATGCTGGAGGCGTTTGAGAAGATTGCGAGCGGTAACGCCCCAGGAGGATTTCCCCTGAGCCGCATCGTGTGCCGAATGGATTGGGTGATCGGAGACCAGTCCCGGATCGAGAATGTTATCGAATTTGAATCGCGCGTAAACAATCTGTGGCGTCATCACGACGATGCGGTCATCTGCACATATCATCTTGGGAAGTTCGGAGGGGACGCGGTGATTGACATATTGCGAACCCATCCAATGGTGATTATCGGGGGGATTCTTCAGCACAATCCGTTCTTCGCGCCTCCGGAGGAATTCCTCAGCGAATACCGGGAACGCCGAGGACGAGTCGATTCACGCGTATCGGCGGCCTGACGTGCCAGCAGAAAAGGAAGCCGGGGCCGATCAAGTCAAGCGCCTTCAGCGGTGCATCAACGATCTGGTCAGCCTTCTGGCGCTGCCTGCCTCCTGGAGCGGGCTCGAGCCACCTCAGATTGTTGAAAGTTTGCTCGATGGCCTGATGCGCCTCCTTGCCCTTGATCTGGCCTATGCGTATTGGAGCGCTCCCATTGATTCCATACCCGTCGAAATTCTCCGCGTGGCACGGGCAGAATTATCGTTTGCAGACTCGGACGGGATTTGCCGGACGATTCGACAATGCGTCGGTGATACGCCTGACTCGTTGGCCGATTTTCTCCCCCAGTCCATAGCGGATCAGGAATTCAGGCTTGTGCCTGTACGACTGGGGCTGCATGGGGAGCTCGGCTTAATCGTGGCGGGGTCTCAGAGGCCCGATTTCCCCAGTCAGACGGAAAAGCTGATATTGAGCGTGGCCGCGAATCAGGCGGCTATCGGGCTACACGAGGCACGACTCCTCAGCGAACAGAGAAGGGTCGCGGTTGACCTCGACGAACGGGTCGCGGAAAGAACCAGAGAGATTCAGCGCAGCAATATCAAACTGAGAAAAGAGATCGCCGAACGCAGGCGAGCGGAACATGAACTCAGGCGCAGCGAAGCAAAACACCGTGTGGTCGTCGAGACGGCTTCCGACGCCGTAGTCAGCATGAATGAGGCCGGCGTCATCATCCTGGCAAACGCTGCCACCAAACGGATCTTTGGTTACGAGCCGGAAGAGCTGATTGGAAGGCCGCTCACCTTGCTCATGCCGGAATCCTTGCGCGGCCTGCATGAGAATGGATACAAGCGGTATGTGGCATCCGGCCAAAAACGCGTGAGCTGGCAAGGAACGGAATTCATGGCTCTTCGCGCCAGCGGCGAAGAATTCGCCGTAGAAGTCTCCTTTGGGGAGATGACGGCGGACGACCAAAAAATATTCACCGGGTTCATTCGCGATATCTCCGAAAAGAAACTTGCGGATGCAGCGTTGGCCAAAGCCAGGGCCGAGTTAGCCAACATCGCGAGGATTACCAGCCTGGCTGAGTTAACGGCTTCCATCGCACATGAAGTCAACCAACCACTGTCCGGAATCGTAACCAATGCGAGCACCTGCCTGCGGATGTTGAGTGGTGACCCTCCGAACATCGATGGGGCGAGAGAGACCGCGCGTCGTACGATTCGCGATGGAAACCGCGCCTCCGATGTGATCACTCGCCTGCGCACGCTGTTCAGCAGGAAAGAAATCAACTTCGAAATAGTTGATTTGAAGGAAGCGGCTCGTGAAGTTGTTGCTCTTTCACTCAGTGAGTTGCAGAGAAACGAGATCATTGTGCGGCAGGAATTCGCCGATGCGCTGCCCCCGGTAAAGGGCGACCGAATCCAGCTGCAACAGGTGATTTTGAACCTGCTGCGCAACGCCTCGGACGCCATGACTGGTGTGCATGACCGGCCAAGACTCTTGTCGGTAGGGCTTGCGAGAGAGGACGACCAGGTGAGCCTTAGGGTTAGGGACACCGGGGCAGGGTTTGATCCAAAGGTTGCTGAGAAACTCTTTGAATCGTTCTACACGACGAAACACGATGGAATGGGCATAGGACTTTCGGTCAGCCGATCCATCGTAGAAGCGCATGGCGGCCGTCTCTGGGGGGCCGTCAACGATGGACCGGGATCCACATTTGGGTTTTCCATCCCGTGCGCACCCTCGTCTGGCGAAGAGCGAACGGTGAGCGCCCACTCCTCGGAAAGGCCGGAAGCAATACCTAAGTACAATAGACGCCGTCCGTCGAATGGCTGATGATAAGTCATTGAAAGCCGGACCCGAAGTTACATTGGCATGGAAACACATTCAGCCGCGTCCCTGGTGTGCACTTCGAGGCACTCGGTGAAACAGCACGACAACTTTGCAGACCAATGCTGCTGGAATGGAATCCTCCCGATGTTGATGGAGGATTGTGGTTCGGTGTGGCATGACACATCGATGACACCTCAACCTTTACTCGTATCCGTGGTCGACGATGATGAATCGGTCCGTGAATCGCTACCGGACCTGCTTAGAGAATTTGGTTTCGCATGCGAGGTCTTCTCATCGGCGGAGGCATTTCTGGCCTCCGATGCGATTAATGAAACGCGGTGTTTGATCCTGGATGTCGTCATGCCGGGGATGGGCGGACCGGAGCTCCGACGTCAGTTGAAATTTCGCCGGCTGGAAATCCCGACGATTTTCATCACGGCGCAGAGAGACACGACCGTACGCTCTCGCATGCTTGAACAAGGCGCGGTGGAATGCCTTTTTAAGCCCTTTAGCGATACTTCCTTGCTTACGGCGCTAAATAGCGCATTTCAGGCCGAATGAAAGATAGTCTGTTTCCCGTCGCGGAGGTAGTATGCTTGCTGCGAGTGTGCACGGTTATCAAGTGACGCCCCATCCAATGCCGGAGTCCTCACCGATTGTTTTCGTCGTCGATGACGATATCTCGGTCCGTGAATCCCTTGAACTGCTCATTCGTCACGAAGGTCTGAACGTCGCGACCTTTGTCTCTGCCCAGGGATTTCTCGATCGGCCCCGCGCCTTTGTGCCAAGTTGTCTGATTCTTGACATCTCGCTTCCCGGCCTGAATGGGCTGGAACTACAAAAGCGGGTAGCGGTGGAACGGCCGGACATGCCCATCATCTTCATCACCGGCCACGGCAATATACCGATGACCGTTCAGGCAATGAAAGCCGGGGCTGTGGAGTTTCTCACCAAGCCGTTCAGTGACGACGTATTACTGCGTGCGATCCGCAGTGCTGTGGAGCGCAGCAAAATCCTGGCCGGCCGCGAAGCGCAATTGCGGCTGCTCCAGGGGCGATATCGCCGCCTTACCCCCCGTGAACGGGAAGTGATGGCGCGTGTGGTGGCGGGTTTGCCGAACAAGCAGGTTGGGGATGAGCTCGGTATCAGCGAAATTACCGTGAAAGCCCATCGTGGCAGCATGATGCGCAAGATGGAGGCGACATGTCTCGCCGAATTGGTGAACATGTCGGCTCGCCTTCGCCTGACGCACGCATCCGCCAGGAATGCAATCGTAAGCAGGTAAATTCTCCATTGATCAAAACACCCTCCCAATTCATTCATGTCGCAACGCAGTCATAGGATCAATGACCGCGGCTCGGATACTCGGTACTACACACGCCATCACTGTCGTGGTAAGCATAAGTAGAGGAACCAAGGTATACGTAACAGGATCAAGAGCCGAAACCTGGTAGAGAAATCTCTCCAGCAATCTTGTTAACCCAAGCGCCCCTGCCATACCAATCGCAAGTCCGAATGCGAGCAGGACGAATGCTTCCCGCAGCACCAGCGCTACAACGCCCCAACGGGTCGCGCCTAGAG
>JBARKD010000757.1:0-2255 GCA_049800615.1 Acidobacteriaceae bacterium
GCACCAGGCCGATCGAAGCCGGAGTCAAGGCGGGAAAGACAAAGAAAAGCCATTGATAGATACCCTTCACCATCATCTCCGCAAAAAATCCGTCGGGAGTCCTGACACCTGCATAGGGCAACATCTCATAATCGCGGTTGTAGATAAGTTGGTCCGCGAACTGGTAGTGAACGGAATAGTTCGGCCTGGCAAAGAGAAAGGGTGGGCAAATGCTCCATTGCCGCCAATAGACCGTCCATGGAAAGCTGAAGTGCCCGGTGACGCGGTGGAAGTAGTAGCCGGTACACGCAGCTCCCACCAGCAGCATTGCCACGCCCGGAAGCCAGACCCTGGCCTTCGTCCGCTTGCGCAGAAGCTTCCACACCGTGTAGAGGCAAATCGGCAATGAAACGAGAGCGCCTTCAAACGGTCGCGAGTTTGCCAGCAAGAGCAAGCCGAGCGCCATCAGAAGTCCATCGCGGGCTTCGGCTTTCCGAGCCAGCCTGGCCGCTGCACCCAACAAAAGACAGCCGCCCAGTATCGCGGTCGACCCTCCCCAGTAGCTGTTGCCGAAGTAGCTAAACCAACTGATGCGCATCACCGCCAGCAACCCGCCCAGCAACGCCCATTCCGCCGGCAGATAAGCCTGCAGCATCCAGCACAAACTGGCGACAGCCAGCCCCGTGCTGAGCAGAATGCCGGCTCGCGGCGTGCCCAAAAAACGCTGCCCGAATGCCATGAATAGGGGCTGCGCCGCTCCATATTTCGAGGTGAAGGTCGGCTGCATCAGCACATAGAATGCTTCGAAGTGATGCCATAGCGGAGGCGTCGGATTGGTGAGCCGGCCGTGCGCAAACGTGTCGCTCGCGAGCAGATAACTAAACTCGTCGTGGATATTGGGATCGCGAAATGGCTCAATCGGCAGCAACGCCATCCGGCCCAGCACTGACAACAGCAGGACCACGAAGCAAGCAAGCAAGCGCTTCTGGGCAAAGCGGCGGAAACCCGCGTTGGGAAAGAACGCCGCATACCTCACCGGAAGCAGAAGAAAGAGAAGCAGCATCACCAGCGTGACCAGCGTCTCGATATCGAGAAACGTGAACCGATGCATCTCGATGTGAAAGAACCTTATGTAATTGGTCATGGGTCGCGTTCCAATAGGAGTTCCATCGGACCGCCGCGTAGGCGCTCAGAATCGTTAGCAGCGGATCCAACAAAAGCCGGAAGCGGAAGTCGGGATGCGTGATGTAGTACGGCAGCGGAAACACCAGGAGCGGCAACAGGAAGAGCATGGCCTCAGCTCTCGCCCGTTTGAACAGTGCTGCAAGTCCCAACAGGCCCATCAGCGAAGTGACGGTGGCGTGCACTTCGATCGGGCCGGAGTTGACTTTCGATCCGGCGCCCACCCAGAAGCGCACCACCCGTGCCGCGCTGAGCCGGATAAACTCCCCCGGATGAGCGCGGATATAAGTTTTCGCCACGATTGCTTTGTCGCTCATGTACACCACCTCGCCTTCGCGAGCGTAAACGGCATACTCCTTTTTGTTCTGTAGCGGCTCGAGCGTCGCGTCAAAGACGCCGGTTGCGCCGGGGTGGTTCCCCTGCCATACCTCGTATCCGAAATTGCTGCGCAGGGGGATGAATGCGTGCAGAACACGCGCATTGCGAATCGGCCAGGGAGCGAACACCGCGAGTAAAATCAGCAAACACATCCATGGCTGATAGCGCGAGGCAGTCCTGGTTTGATAAACAGTCCACCCCAGGATGGCAAACAATGCCAGTGTGAGCGAGGGGTTCACCAGCATCGCTAGGCCGCAATAGGCTCCCATGGCCGCCCACAGGCTGGGGGCTCCCATGTCCACACAACGGAGTGCCAGAGCCACCATGCCGGTCAACAGCAGAATGGACAAACTGGTTTCCCAAAGCACGGCCGGTAACCATAGCAGAGGCAACGACACCGCCCAGAAGACCCCGGCGAGCTTGGCCGCCGTTGCGCCGAACAGCCGCAGGCTGATGTGCATGATCACGCCGACCGTCAGGACCGCGAATACCGTTTGCAGTGCCATCATCACGGCCGCGGAGGTAAAACTGTAACTGCCAAAGAGATAGAAGAGCAGCCCAAGTAAAGCGGGATATCCCGGTGCCAGAAAGGCAGTGGGGCCGGTGGATCCCCCAAAAGGCGAGGACAGTCCGTGGCCCGAACTCACCGAATATGCCAGGAATCCCAGGTCGGGTGCCTTGCTGAACAGCCAATTTCGCGGGTACGAGGCGAGCAC
>JBARKD010000758.1:0-1860 GCA_049800615.1 Acidobacteriaceae bacterium
ATCTGATGCAGTGCGCTTGGACCGCAGATGCGATTGCTGCGGTCATCAGGGAATATGAGGCTGCTTTGCCAGTAGGCGCGTGGCCCAATTGGGTGGTCGGCAACCATGACCAACCGCGTATTGCTACACGCATTGGGCGGGCAAAGTCGCGCATTGCGGCGATGTTGCTGCTGACGCTGCGGGGTACGCCGACGATGTACTACGGGGATGAGATTGGGATGACGGATGTTCCCATTCCTCCCCTGGAGGTGCAGGATCCGGCGGAGAAGAATGAGCCGGGCAAGGGCGTGGGACGCGACCCGGAGCGCACACCCATGCAGTGGGATGGCTCGCAATTTGCCGGGTTCACTACAGGGACGCCGTGGCTCCGTCTGGGGGCCTATCATGCGACGGTCAACGTGGCCTCGCTCTCTGGTCAGAGGGACTCGGTGCTGAGCTTGTATCGCGCCCTCATCGGGCTGCGCAACGCGACTGCAGCTTTGAATAGCGGCCGGGTCGAAGGTGTCGCCGGCAACGGCCATGTTCTGCGTTACGAGAGGGTCGATGATGGGCAACGTTTTGCGATCCTGCTCAATTTCAACCAGAGCCATGAAGAGGCGCCGATTGCTGCCGGCAACGTTGTTGCTTCGACGCACATGGATCGCGCCGACGATGCGGTCGAGTCGAGGGTCTCGCTACGACCGTTTGAAGGAGTGGTCATCAAGATCGACTAACCGATGATTCCTGCAAAGCCCAGGACTAATGTCCTGGGCTACTCTCAGCCAGTCTTGTCCAAATTAGCTTTTTTTCGACTCTGTCCATCCACCTCCACTCATGCCAAGGTGCGCGACCGCCCTCAACTTTGTCATCCCGCCTGCCCCGGCTTGCCGTGGGAGCGTAGCCGAGGGACCTGTGGTGCGCCCTTCCCTCTAACAACTCCCTACAGCTCCGTCCCGCCATCTCCACCAATGCAAAGGTGCGCCGCCGCCCTCTAATTTGCCATCCTGACCGGAGCGTAGCGCAGTGGAGGAAGGGGACAGCTGAAAATATCCCGGGACGTAGTCCTGGGCATCCTCTATTCAGCCAGCCTGCCCCGCAAGCGGGATGGCTTTGAACACCAAGGAAGCGGAGTTGATGCAATAGCGCAGACCCGTTGGCGGCGGTCCGTCGTTAAAAACGTGACCCAGGTGCCCATCGCACCGTTTGCAGGCTACGGCGGTTCGCACCCCCCAGCTCGTATCTTCTGTTTCCACAATGTTCTCTTTGGCGACAGGCTGCCAGAAGCTCGGCCAGCCGGTATCGGAATCGAACTTCGTCTCCGACGAAAACAGCGCCGTGTCACAGCAGACGCAACGAAAGATTCCTCGCTGGTGCAGGTTCCAATAAGAGCCGGTGTAGGCCATCTCGGTATCGGCCCTGCGTGTTATGTCGAAGGCGTTAGCCGAGAGCTGTCTTTTCCACTCCGCGTCGTTCTTGATGATCTTCGGCATCCGAACCGTGCCCGTGGCCACGCCAGAGGAAGAAAACTCGGCAATGGAAACCTCGGGCGCAGGACCACTTTGCGATGAGACTACCGGTGGCGAGGGCGCAGGATGCAGAGACCACGCGGCAATAGCGGCGGCGGCCATACCCCCGCTCAGCAGGAAGGCGCGACGCGTCACTTTTTGCCGGGGGGCATCGTAGTTGAGGTCTGAGTCGAACATTGGTTCACCTCAACGTTCGACTCACGACTATGCGGGAAGTTACAGCTCTAGGCGTCGAGTTGCTTGGTTACCAGTTCATTCAGCAGCGCCGGGTTGGCCTGCCCTTTCGACAGGCGCATCACCTGGCCCACGAAGAACGCCGCTACCGTCTTCTTGCCGGCACGATACTGCTCTAGTT
>JBARKD010000759.1:0-2914 GCA_049800615.1 Acidobacteriaceae bacterium
CACACTTCATCGTGCGGGCCGCTGGTGGAGTGAGCAGTCTTACGCCACCTGCAGGACGGGGAAGCGTCCAAGAGACATCTGTTGAATCGGCACTTGCACAGTCATCCGACGCCATCGTTGCGAAT
This sequence comes from Acidobacteriaceae bacterium, assembly GCA_049800615.1. GTDB lineage: Bacteria > Acidobacteriota > Terriglobia > Terriglobales > Acidobacteriaceae > PALSA-350. The sequence goes on from JBARKD010000759.1 coordinate 126, forward strand.
CCTCGGGTTGAGTTGCTTACACTCGTCGCCCAAAGTGAGAAAACTGCAGCGATGCGGGAGGCGGACCTGATCCAGCAGCGAGTCACGGAAGCCTGGACAAAAGCAATGCCAAACGGCATGAACTCGCGCGCATTGTCTGTAGACCCGAAAACCTTCTCACGAACCCATACGGCTATCGAATTTTCTCTAACGGCGAACGGCCATATTTCCGAGCTGGTGCTGGTCCATGCTTCGGGCCAGATAAGCCTCGACCGCTCGGCGTGGAGTGCTCTCACTAAAATGGATCTGCCCCCCACGGTCGCTGGTCTGCCGAATCGGACACTTCGTTATCGAATCACCTTCGCCTATGACGACGGTGTCGCAAACCAGTCGAAGTATGGCGAGCGACCGGTGGCCGCTGGCGCGGATCAGAGCACCTACGACGCCAATCTGTTGTGGCCCAAAGACACGGCACTTCCTCCGGATTTGCTCGTACAAGTTCGGACCCTCACGATCATCTCACGTGATCTCCCCGAGGAAGATCGGCTCCGCGCGATTCAGACAGTTGAGGGGAGAACCTACAGATTTGACGAACTTGAGAAAGGCATCCTCCGGAATTTTCAAGACATTGGATACGCAAGGGCGATTGCGAAGCAGCCGCAACTCTCCAGCGTAGTCGTGCAAAACGCACAGGTGAGCTCCGCAAACGTCGCAATCGAGGTCTCTTCCGGCAAGCGATACCGCCTTGAGGCGATCATTTTTGACAGTGGTCGTTCTTTCTCTGAGAAGCAGCTAAAAGATGCATTCAATGTCCCTGTAGGCGGCGAGTTCGATGCTAGTGCTTTAGGCAAAGGGCTTGACCGGCTGCGGCGGCTTTACGGGACGATCGGGCACATCAACTTTACAGCCGTTCCAATGCTTCAATTCGAAGAAAACCGGAGCGCGGTCGTCCTGAGAGTGAATATCGACGAGGGCGATGTTTTCAACTTCGGTCGCTTGTTCCTGGCGGGAAACGAAACGCGGGCGGGCGAAACTGGTGCGCTGCTGAGCGCTTGGAAAGCACTTTCAGGTAAACCATATAACGGGTTACTGTTGTCGAAGTGGCTAGTCGATAATGCGACTTTTCTACCGAATGACGGGAAAGACCCATTACAGCACGTGGAATTACACCAGGAAAGCAGTACCCACCGAGCTGATTTCCTGCTCACGTTTCCTTAGGCCGGAGGGCTCGCGCGTCACTCAGTGTATCTACACCGGTCGCCAGACTCTTGTTAGGCCGCTTCGACAACTCTGTCATGGTGATTCCATGCGGCATAAACGCTCCCCGGTCGTTTGGCAAGCCAACTACTTTTTTGCGCTCGTGTCCGGTCAACACCCGTATGGTCGGCCATCGTGGAACTAATCAGGTTTTCCGGATAGCCCGTCATACGCTCGGGATCACCATTTTGCCTGGATTTTAAAAGAGGGTTTACGGCAACTGCGGGGATTTGCTGCGGAGGATTTTTGCAACCCAGTCCGAGTGTGGAAGACCGGATTCAGAGACGAGGTTGAGTTCCCTTTCTACGTTGTATTCCACACGCCGAATTAACGGTTTCGAGTCGTCCAACAACAGGTAGGAGGCGCGCGCATCTCCGTCATAGGACAGGCTCACACTGCCAGTATTGACGATGAGCATTTGCTCAATCTGAGAATGCCGAATGGTTCGGACAAACGAGCGGTGAATGTGACCATACACGATAACGGGCCTCTGGAGCGGCCCGTAGATCGCCTCCAATTCCCCATCACTTGCTTCCGGCCCAGGCGAACGCCAAGGACTTTCAGGACTCGCGTGGATCAAGGCTATCGACTCCTGAACCAGGGCGCGGGGAAGCCTGCGAATCCACGCGACCCTGTCTTCGCCCAACATGGCGTGGGTCGCGGCTGCCATCTCGCGAACGGCCGCCCAAAGCGACGGTGGTGCCGACGATTGGCTCGCAAATTCCTCCAGTGACTCCGGTCGCGACTGCATTTCATCAGTATTCCCAAGCACCCCATTCCAGCCGAGATCGCGAATGTGATCCACAATTTCAGTTGGGCTTGATCCGCTATCCGCCAAATCGCCGCCATGCAGTATGAGGTCGGGTGAAGTCTCCCTGAGATCGGTCAAAACCGCCTCGAATGCGGTCCGGTTACCGTGGATGTCGGACACGATTGCGATGCGCACAGTTCGCGACGCCTCCATGTCAAGATGTTACTGCGTTAGGACGTTCCAAATTGAGTTCCGTGCCTACGATTATTGCTATATGTCGGAAAGCGGAAGCGATACTGAAAACTTGCTCTGACATGTTCTGAGGCGATGGACTGGAACAAACCTAAACACGAGCGCGGCATAATGCTTCACACGCGATAATGTCCTTTATCATTCAGTACTGGCTTTAACAAGCAGCAACAGGTTGCTGCTTGACTTATCCGAGATGGCGACTATACATCCTTCCGGTTGGTGAACGGTCGCAGTTACAGCGGATTTTACTCCGGGCGCTCCGCGTGTTCGCGGGCGGGTACCACTATGAGAGCCGAAATCGCAGCCTGATTTTTGAGACTGAGATTTGAGATTTTCGGCGGGGCCGGCGACCGTGCAGCCTGCTCAGCCCAGCGGATCAAACCGTTGGCCCAACTCGACGACGTGCATTCGATTTTGAGACTGAGTTATGAGACCCTGAACGGGCTAATTTCGTTGGCCTTACGGAGCGTCGCAAAACTTACCCATTGTGAAACAGGAGCAATGGAACGCTTCCTGCGAAAACTGTTTTTCATTTCATGCGAGGCGAGGC
>JBARKD010000760.1:0-9382 GCA_049800615.1 Acidobacteriaceae bacterium
CGCTGGAACTGGTCTCATAAATAGACAAATTTCGGAGAGGCCGCGCATGAGACCCGCCCTCGAAGCGGGGCTCAGGGTCCAACCAGAAGCCGCAGACCCATATATGAGACAAGTTCTAGATAATGTATCCCTGCCTGGACAAGTGGCTACGACTGGTAGGCTTGTCGAGCCGCTGCGTTGTTTTTCCGCAGGCCTGTTTTGCCCAGGCACGCACAGGGAAATCCGTCTGGTCTGGGATCATTTCCCTCACTGCCGGCCCTCACTGCCGCCAGCCAAGTATTGACTTGAACCCCGCGCGGGGTTACGTTTGTTATATGTCCCTCTACTGTCGCCGCAGCGCATGTTGTTGCCTGATTGCATGGCGCTGTACGGGTGATTCCTGAGAACAAGCGAAACACGATCTTCGGAACCCGGGTGGCGGCGTACAGCGCACCCGGGTTTTTCATTTCATGGGAGAAAATTCGATGGCCGAGGTTAAGGAAACAAAAGCTCAGCGCATGGAGCGCCTCAAGCGGGAAAAGAATCCCTGGGAGGCGTTTGACGAAGTGCGCGCTTTTGCCGCCGCCGGCAGGGAATCGGTGCTCCCGGAATGGGCATCCGCATATTTCAAGTGGTGGGGCATTTATACCCAGGGAGATGGGGTAGGCGCGACGGGGGGAAAGGGCGGGGAAGGCAAGGCGACCGAGTTCTTCATGATGCGTATTGCCATTCCCAACGGCATCCTGACATCCGGCCAAGCCGAGGCGATCGCCGATATTTCCGCCAAGCACGGCCGGGGGCTGGTCGACATTACAGTACGGCAGGCCATCCAACTGCACTGGCTCACGATCGAGAATCTTCCAGGGATCATTGACCGGCTAAACACCGCCGGCCTTTCTCCGAAAGGCGCCTGTGGGGATGTAGTCCGTAATGTCACGGGCTGCCCGCTGGCGGGTTTGGATGCGGACGAGGTGTTCGATGCCTCACCCATCGCTTTGGCGGCCGCCCACGAGCTGAACGGCAACCCCGATCTTTTCAACCTCCCGAGAAAATTTAAAGTCTCCATTACCGGCTGCTCCGCCTGGTGCTCCTATCCCGAGATCAACGACATTGGCCTCACCGCTGCCGTGCGTACCATCGGCGGCGCCCGCGAGGCCGGATTCTCGGTGCGCGTGGGCGGAGGGCTCTCGGCTGACCCGCACCTCGGCGTGCGGCTGAATGCTTTCGTACAACAGAAGCAGGCCGTGGACGTGGTACGCAAAATCACTGAGCTGTTCCGCGACCAGCAGGGACTGCGCGAGAGTCGTGACCGGGCGCGCATGAAACATCTCTTTCTCCGCGAGGGGTGGACGGCGGAAACCTTTCTTGCCGATCTCAACGGCCGCTTGGGTTACCAACTCGACCCCGCGGTCGAAGAAACCGTTCCCGACGACGTGTATCGCGACCATGCCGGCATCCACCGGCAGAAGCAGGACGGGCTAAGCTACGTAGGGATTTCCGTATTGCGCGGGCGGATGACGGCAGATCAGCTTGGCGCTGTCGCCGATTTGGCCAAGCACTATGGCAATGCTCAACTGCGCACCACTGTCATGCAGAACCTGCTGGTGGTGAATGTGCCCACGAACCAGGCCGGTGAACTGGCGCGCGAATTGGAAGCGCTCGATTTGCCGGTCCAAGGCACGCCGTTTTGGAGAGGCGCGATCGCCTGCACGGGGACGGAATTTTGCAAGCTGGCGATCACCGAGACCAAAGGTTTCGCTCGCTGGATCGTCGATGAACTGCAGGAGCGTCTTCCCGCTTTCGACCAGCAACTCAAGCTGCATGTCACCGGTTGCCCCAACAGCTGCGGACAACACTGGATTGCCGACATTGGCATGGAAGGCAAGAAAATCAAGCATGAGGGCAAGCTTCAGGACGCCTATTACTTCTGCGTCGGGGGCTCTGTAGGCCTCCATCAACAACTCGCGCGGCCAATCGGCTACCGTTGCCTTGCCGTGGAAGTGCCCGACGCCCTGGAACGCCTTCTTTCGGGCTATTTGCAGGCCCGCAAGCCGGACGAAAATCTGCGTGCCTACTTCGGCCGCACCAGCGACGAGCAATTGCGCGAGCAACTTGCCGGCGAAGTGCTGGAGGTGGTGTCCAGGGACCCGGCGCCGGCGGGAGGCAGGCACCTTGAGTAACAGCCTCTTCCCGTTGTTTCTCAAGCTGGAAGGAAAGCGATGCCTGGTCGTGGGCGCGGGCTCGGTCGGTCTGGAGAAAATCGAACACCTACTACAGTGCGGTGCTGCGATTCGCGTGGTTGCTCCTGAAGCCATAACCGGGGTAAAGCAGCTTCATGCGCAGGGAGAAGTTGAATGGCGGCCGCGCCCCTTCGAGCCCGGGGACGTTCAGGGCTGCCACCTCGTCATCGCCGCCACCAGCGATCGCAAGGTGAATCAGGCCGTCTTTGCCGAGGCATCCCATAGGTCCATTTTGTGCAACACGGTGGACGATCCACCGCTGTGCGACTTCTACTTTGGCTCGGTGGTGCAGCGGGGCGGTCTGCAGATTGCGATTTCCACTGCCGGTGAGAGTCCGGCGTTGGCGCAACGCCTGCGGCGTGAGATCGATGCGCAGCTGCCGGCCGACCTTGGTCCATGGCTTGCCCAATTGGGCCAGTTGCGCAGAGAAATCCTGGAAGCAATCCCCTCCGGCGATGAGCGTAAGGCACTGTTGCACGAGCTGGCCCATCGTGAGGTCTGCAGTTCACCAGCGTGCCCGGCGCGAGCATTTGCCGGTTCACAAGCCAAACATGAGGTGCGGCAGTGACGAAGGCCGAAGCCGGCAAAGTTTACCTGGTTGGCGCAGGGCCGGGTGATCCGGATTTGCTGACCCTCCGGGCGGCCCGCCTGTTGGCTGACGCGGGTGTCGTGCTGCACGATGACCTGGTGCCGTCATCGATTTTGAACATGGTGGGCAAGCAAGCCCTGGTGATCAGTGTGGGTAAGCGCTGCGGCCGAAAGAAAATAACCCAGGCGGCAATTCACGGCCTGATGATTGTCTCCGCGCGCAGTGGACTGGCTGTGATTCGGCTCAAGTCTGGCGACCCCATGATTTTCGGGCGCGCCGGGGAAGAGATCGACGCTTTGCGCGAGGCAGGCGTGCCCTTTGAAGTAGTGCCCGGGGTTACCGCGGCCTCCGCCGCCGCTGCATTTCTCGAGACTTCGCTCACCGACCGCAGAGTCTCGTCGCGGCTCATTGTAATGAGCGGCCACCATGCTGCGCGTACACAGCCCCAGCCTGATCTTTGGCCCGGGAGCCTGCCTGCCGATGCCACCCTGGCAATCTACATGCCCGGACAAACTCTGGCGAAAGCAGCGGTCTCCTTGTCCAACAGCGGCGTTCCCGCGTCCATGCCCTGCGTCGTAGTCACCAATGCATCGCGGCCCGAGGCTGCTTACAAGGCGTCGCGGCTAAGCGAGGTGGGCGATGTCCCCACATCCACGGCTCCTGCCCTGCTCCTCGTAGGCCAGGTGTTTGAGACCCTGCTCAACGATCGGGCGAACGATTCGCTGCAGCTATCGATCGCTGAATCCTCCATCACTGCCGAAGCCAACATCACTGGCGAAGGCAACATCACTGCCGAAGCCAACTAGTTCAGCAGCAGAACTTCGGTAGGTGATCCTGCGCCGTTCTTGGCCAAGGATCGATCACCAACACTTCTCACGCCGAGCGATTTTCTTCCCATCAAAGCAGCACAAAAACAGCCACGTATACTGGCCTCACATGCGGATCATTTCCACGGCCACTGCCTTTCCTTCGCACTATTTCCTGCAACAAACGGTGCTGGAGGCACTCAAGAGTCAATGGCAGGATGGCCTGGAGAATGCAGCAGTCCTGGACCGCCTGCATTCCCGGACTGGGGTTGGGGGCAGGTATTTTTCTCTGCCGTTAGAGCAGTACCCGCCGCTCGACACCTTCGGCAAAACCAACAACGCGTGGATCGAAACCGCGGAACGATTGGGCGAGCAGGCGATTGACTGCGCACTCAATAAAGTGGGTTTGGAGCGGCAGCAGATTGACGCGCTTTTCTTCGTGTCCGTGACCGGCGTATCCAGTCCGTCGTTGGACGCCCGGTTGGTGAACCGCATGCGCTTAGCGCCGCATATCAAACGCAACCCCATCTTTGGCCTGGGATGTGTTGCGGGAGCGGCCGGCTTGGCTCGGGCCGCCGATTACGTGCGGGCCTACCCCGATCAGGTTGCCGTGCTGCTTTCGATTGAGCTTTGCTCGCTAACCTGGCAACGAGACGATTTCAAGGTAGCCAACCTCATTGCTACCGGCCTCTTCGGAGATGGCGCAGCCGCTGTTTTGGTAGCGGGAGATCGGGTGAATCTCGAGGGAGCAAAAATACTGGACAGCGCCTCTTCCTTCTATCCCGATACGCTCGATGTCATGGGATGGGACATCTCGGAGAAGGGCTTTCAGGTTGTGCTTTCTCCCGAAGTTCCCAACGTGGTCAGGGAAAACCTGGGGCGGGATGTGGATGCGTTTCTTGCCAGGCATGAGATGACGCGGTCTGACGTGCATTCCTGGATCATGCATCCCGGTGGCCCCAAGGTGCTGGAGGCGGTCGCGGATGCGCTTGGGCTGCGCAACGGAGAACTTCAGCTTTCGTGGCAGGCGCTCGAGCGCGTAGGGAATTTGTCCTCGGCCTCGGTGCTGGTGGTTTTGGATCAAGTCATGACGCAGCGAAGGCCGCCTCCGGGAGCGCACAGCATTCTGGCCGCCATGGGCCCTGGATTCTGCTCCGAGATGCTGCTGCTGGAGTGGTAGGTGAGCCTCCGTTGCGATGCACTCATTGTCGGTGGTGGTCCGGCTGGTCTCGCGGCGGCCATCGCTTTGCGGCGGAAAGGGTTGGATGTCCTGGTCGCCGATGCCCTTCATCCACCCATTGACAAAGCATGTGGTGAGGGACTCATGCCGGATGCGCGGAGGGACTTAGCCGCGCTTGGCGTTCCCGCGCATGAAGGTGTTCCATTCGACGGCATAGCTTTCTTTAGCGGATCCCGCCAGGTTGCAGCCCGATTTGAAGGCGGATCCGGGATCGGCATCCGCCGCCTGCGGCTTCATTCACTTCTGGAACAGCGCTGCCGGGAACTCGGCGTCCGCCTTTCCTGGGGCAGCCATGTCCGCCTCGCGCAGGACCAGCCCCCTCGTCTGAATGGGGAGATGTGTATTTGCCGCTACGCGATTGGGGCAGATGGGCAATCGTCCCGCATGCGTTCGGCTATCGGCTTGGGGCAAGGGAGAATTCTGACGCGCCGTTACGGCGCGCGCTCTCATTTCCGCGTGCGGCCGTGGAGCCAAATGGTGGAAGTGCATTGGGGCGATCGCGGCCAAGCCTACATTACGCCGGTGGGTGAGGAGGAAGTTTGCGTTGCCACCGTCTCCCGTGTCCCGGAATCCCGCATCGATGAGGTTCTTCAATCCCTGCCGCGGCTCAAGGCGCGTCTGGCCGGCGCTGCCGGCTTGAGCGCGCGAAAAGGCGCGCTCACCACGAACCGCATCCTGCGCCGGGTGACCGACAAAAATGTTGCGCTGATCGGAGACGCCTCCGGGTCGGTCGATGCCGTCACAGGCGAGGGACTCGGGTTGTCGTTTCGCCAGGCACTGCTCCTGGCGGACGCCATCGCGGCAGGCGATCTCGAGATCTACGAAGCAGGGCACGCCCTGATGGGGCGAATTCCGCATCTCATGTCGAATGTCATGCTGCGCATGGATGCCTGGCCGTGGTTGCGGGAGCGGACCATGCGGGTTCTCTCAGCCGAGCCCGGATTGTTCGCTCGGCTCCTCGCGCTTCATATTGGCCAGCGATCTCTTGGGAACTTCCTGCTTCGGGACGCGCCCAGGCTGAGCTTAGGACTGCTGACCTGAGCGGCGGTTTTGTATCAGGGCGTGACTCGTAACTTTAGCCCGGGCGAAACCGCCTGGACCACAACCATGGAGCCTTCCGCCCCTGAGGCATGTTTTGAAAGCTGGAACTGTGATTAAAAAAAATCTCATCATGGCGCTGGTCTTACTCGGCACTTGTCTGGCGCCTGCGCAAAGTTCCAAGAATCACAGTCTGAAAGTCCAGCTTGATCCGGCCCGGACAGAAATTCACTGGAAAGTCAGGGCCGGCCTGCGAACGATGCATGGCGATTTAAAGCTGAAGAACGGCGAGTTCCTGGTGAATCCGGCAACAGGCGTTGCCGAAGGCGAGATCCTGGTCGATGCGACCACGGGGCAAACCAGTGATGCGCGCGACAAACAGATGCAGGATGCGGTGCTCGAAAACAATCGATATCCCGGGATGATCTTTCATCCGGCTACGTTTAAGGGCGGATTTCCGGCCGGCGAGGGCAGCCATGACGTGGTCGCGGACGGCTCCTTCAACATCCACGGAGAGGATCATCCTTTGCAGATGCCGCTAAAGGTGCAACTCTCCTCAAGCGAAATCGTCGCGACCACGCGATTTACCATCCCCTATACCGCCTGGGGCATGAAATATCCCGGTACCTTCTTCCACAGGGTGGGTAAGCAGGTGGAAGTGCAGATCACAGCAAGGGGAAGTATTCAACAGGTGGAGTGAGGGTGCGCCAGCGAACTGCCGGCGCACCGGGAGCAGGAAATCGTCTCGTTCGCCCTCTACATGTAGAAGGTCTTGATCGCGTCCCAGGCGTAGATGCCAATGATCGTCGCCGTCAAAACGCTGGTCACGCCGGTGCAAACTCTCAAGAAAGGTTGAATTTTATTTAATTTGCGGATTATGGCGTCGTTTTCCTTGTGTTGCCGGTCCGAAACGTCATCCAGAAAGAGTTGGTCGTCCTCGTAGCGGGTGATGGTTCCGCGGTAGAGCAGCAGACCCAGTAGGCAAACTGCGAAGACCGCCCAGATGATCCAGAGAGTTGACATCATGTGCATAATTGCCTCCCGGGAAGTTCTTCCCAAGAAGTCCCAGGTACCGAGCGGGTCCGGAGCATGCGGGCTCGGGGGGTAGGAGGGGCTTACGGCTACCCACTATAGTCCCGTCAACGGTGGGTTGCCCATAATTTTCTCGTTTACCCGCCGGATTCCCCGCATCTCAAACGGGTGAGTCCTGTAAGGAGACAAAAAATGATCGGTACCATTAGCCGGAGCTGTTTGACCCTGGGCGCGGTCGTGGTCCTGACACTGCTAGCTGCCTGCAATCCGCCCTCGAATGATCAACAACTAAAGCAGCAGGCCGCGCAGGCGACCGAGCAGGCTAAACAAGGATCGAAGGAGGCTTTGGCCGATGCTAAAGTGGCGGCGGCCAATGCCGAACAGGCGGTAAATGATGTAGCTGCAGGAGTTAAGCAGGGTATTGACAGCAAGGCTCCGGCTTCAGGGGACCGCGTCAATTTGAACACCGCCTCTGAGGCCGATTTGGCCTCCTTGCCCGGCATCTCCGCAGGCAAAGCCAAACAGATCGTTCGCCATCGCCCTTACGCTACGACGCATGGCCTGGTAAGGGCCGGCGTGCTGACTCAGGACCAATTTGACGAGATCGCCCCGAAAATTACTGTGCATTAGGTTGAATCGACGTTCTGGCTGGATGCATCCAGTAAAAGTTGAGGGTTGTGGCTTGTCCCCAGGCAGGAACCCCGGCTAAACTATTACCCATACGCACCTAACGGAGATAACCAAGATGTCAAGCGTCGCCGAACCAGTCACCAGCCTCAATCCTGTTTCTTCGCCTCTCACCCTAACCTCTCAGGCGGTGACTAAGGTCAATGAAATCATGGCGAGCCAGGACCCGTTGCCCGCAGGTTTGCGGATTGGAGTGGTGGGCGGTGGTTGCTCGGGATTCCAGTACTCCATGTCCTTTGAAAATCAGGCGGGCATGATGGACAAAGTGTTTAGATTTGGCGATCTCAAGGTTTTTGTCGACGCTACCTCGCTGATGTACCTGAATGGGTGCACGGTCGATTACGTTGAGACCCTGGAGGCGGCCGGGTTCAAGTTTGATAATCCGACGGTGAAGAGCACTTGCGGTTGCGGTTCCTCATTTAACGTTTAGAACCTCTCCAGTTAAGTTGCTAAGAAGGGCTTCGCCGAGCGGAGCCCTTTTTCCATTGTGCGCCCAGCAAAATACCCTGTCTCTGCTGACCTCAACTTCTCGAACCGCCGGATGCGGACCCGCATGTCCGGTGGTGTGGCAGGGGAGGAGAGGTGACTCTCCCCCTATGCCGATTTAGGCACAATATTGTGCCTGCCATTTCGTCTTCATTGTGGAACTTCAATGCCGAGTTTGGATCAGGCCACTGCGGAGCAGGACCAATGGATTGCGCAGGCGATGGAGCGCGATGAGCCGCGCCTGCGCAACTACATCCGCAAACACGTGGTCGACATGGAAGCTGCAGAGGACATCCTGCAGGATGTGTTCGTTGAGCTGGTGGAAGCCTATCGCCTGCTGAAGCCAATCGAGCAGGTAACCGGCTGGCTGTTTCGGGTTGCGAAAAACCGGATCATTGATCGCTTTCGCAGCCGCAAGCTGGAATCGCTGAGCGGCGGCAAATATGGCTCGGACGAGGATGCGGTTTCGCTGGAAGACCTGCTGCCTTCGCCCGATGCCGGACCGGAAGCGGCGTACGCGCGAAGCGTGTTGATGGACGAAATCGAGGATGCGCTGGACGAACTGCCCGCGGAACAGCGAGCCGTCTTTGTGGCCCACGAGTGGGAAGGCGCCAGCTTCAAGGAATTGTCGGAAGCAACTGGCGTTAGCGTGAACACGCTGCTGTCGCGCAAGCGCTATGCCGTGCTGCACCTGCGCCGCAGGCTGCAATGGATTTTTGAAGAGTTTGTAAAGAAATGAGGCAACGTATGAGGAAAAGATGGCTCTATAAGGCGCCTGGCATTCTGTTAATTGTTATCGCAGCGGTTGCAGTATGCGGTTGGATCGTGCAGAGTTTGTGGAACTGGCTGATACCGGCGATCGTAGGAGGACATGTCATCACGTTTTGGCAGGCGATAGGCATTCTCTTGCTGTGCAAGCTTCTGTTTGGGGGTTTTCGCGGCAGAGGGGGAATGCATTGGCGGCATCGCATGGGAGAGCGATGGGACAAAATGTCTCCCCAGGAACGGGAAAAATTCCGTGCGGCGATCCGTAGTCGTTGTGGCCATCGCGACTTTCAACCGGAGGAACAAAAGATCTGAGGCATGTGATGAACACCTTGAAGTCTGTTGAAGAGAGGCTGACACCGGAAGATTTGCAAAGGGAGAACGCCAGGCTGCAAAAGCTGGTAGCCGAGTTGCTGACCAGGAACCAGCAGCTTCGCCACGCCCTGGAATCCGCCAGCCGCCCGGGAGCGGCTAGCGGCGATTGGAGATAGTTGGTATTCTCAGGCTTTCTTAGCCGCCT
>JBARKD010000761.1:0-14677 GCA_049800615.1 Acidobacteriaceae bacterium
CTATCTACCCATGACAGGAGCCGACAGTTCCTGGGCTTTTGATATCCAGGGTCGCCCACCTAAGCCGCCCGGTGTCTTCGATGTGGCTAATTATCGGCCAGTCAGCGCAGGCTACTTCGACACGATGCACATTCCTGTGCTGCGAGGCCGCGGGTTTGATGCAGGTGATACCGAGAGCAAACCTCTTGTGATCGCTATCAACGCCTCGATGGCCCGTACCTGGTGGAACCAGCAGAACCCGATCGGACAGCAGGTGTGCATTGGTGATGGAAAATGGCGAACCATCGTCGGCGTCATAGGCGACGTACATCACGAAGGATTGGGGACAAAACCTGAATCTGAAATGTATGTTCCCTTTGGGCAGGTTCCCAACGTCGAAGCGCGCCCCACAATTGTACTTCGGACCTCGATCGAGCCTGCAAGCGTAACGGGTGCTCTCCGCAGAGCTGTTTCTGAGGTCGATGCAAATGTGCCATTGGACCAAATTGAAACCATGACGCAGGTTGTCTATGGTTCGGTCGCAGAATCGCGTTTCAGAACAGCCATCGTTGCGCTGTTTGCGCTCCTCGCGCTCTTCGTCGCTGCCATCGGCCTCTACGGGGTAATGAGCTACGCGGTTAGCCAGAGGACCCGAGAGTTCGGTATCCGGATGGCGGTGGGGGCCACTCGCGGCGCTATCCTCCGAGTTGTCCTCGGCAAAGCGGCCAAGCTCGTAAGCTTCGGATTATGTCTGGGCCTAGTCGGAGCAGTGCTGCTTGGGCGGGGGATCGCCAGCCTCCTCTATGGAGTCAAGTCTTTCGATGTGGAAACGCTGGCGAGCGTCTCTTTTCTTTTGGCCGCTGTAGCTCTCTTGGCGAGCTTTGTTCCTGCGCGGCGCGCCTCAAAAGTGAATCCAATGGAGTCCTTGAGATATGAGTGATAGGGATATGGAAATACCTTCGCTATCTAGGGATATAGACTCAGGTTCTCGGCACCACGATGGCTCTGCTCGATTGGCGCATCATCGGCAAAGCACTCAGCGTGTGCTCCAGCTGGTGGGTCGTCCGGCAAAGCGCCAAGAAGGCGGCCCTTGTTCGGGTAGCTCCACACGATTTGCATCGGATCTGTACCAGGCTCTGTCACTCAGCCGGTAGAGAGCTTGAACAAATTCAGTTCCTGCTTGGACACCGGTCCGTTGAGACCACGGAGCGGTATCTTGGCTCCCGGCAGCGAATCGTCCACGCTGTCAACGACGAGATGGGTTTAGAGCCGGACGCCAGTCCAGGCTGAGCAAGTTACGAGCTCGCACTACTTTACGGGCATTGCACCTTCCCCGGCAATGGGGTAGACCAACTAGTGCGTATCCCGTGCCGGCGTCCTGCAGAGTACAGCAAAGGATAGAGCGCCGACTGTGGCACTGATGGCGAACTTCCCGTCCTGCCCTCAAGTCCCCCGCGTTCTACTGTTCGAGGAGAGCACCATGCCGCGGCAGCATATAGGTCCACCCCCCACGCAACGGGTTTCGGTCGCCGAAGCGCTATTGCTCTGTTGCGCCGTGCTGTCCCTGGTTGTCGCTTGCGTCCTCTGCTCGCTCCATAAACAGGCCTGGACGGACGAAGGTTTTACCTGGAGGGAGGTGAGCGATCCATCGCTGTGGCATCTCTACTTCGTCGTCCAACATGGCGCTGATGGCGGAATGCCGCTTTTCTATACGACAGCGTGGCTTTGGGCAAGGGCTTTTGGCACTGCCGTTCTGACTCTACGTATGTACTCCTGCGTTGCGGTTTGCGCGGCCTTGCTGGTCACCTGGAGAACCCTGCGCCGGTTTTACGGGACTTGGGCGACGGCATTTGGCGTCCTCACCTTCTGGGGAGTTTCGGGGCTGGTGCTCGATGAAAACTCGAACGCACGCTTCTACGGCCTCTTTTTGCTGACCGTCGCGCTTGCCCTCAACATCTATGCGCGACTCATCGTGCAACCAGCCCCGAAACTCCGGCTGCTGATTTCGTCCCTTCTCTCGCAATCGGCTTTGGTATGGGCTCACGTCTTTGGCATCATTTATGGTGGGTTAATCCTGCTGGGACTGATCCTCTCAGACGCAGCCAGGCGCCGCTTCCGACCACGAACCTATCTTTTTCATGCTGCCGGTTGGCTGGCGCTCCTGGCTTGGCTGCCTTCGATTCGAGCTTCCATGGCAGTGGGGAAGCCCCACGGATGGATCGGGATGCCACAAATTAAAGACTTCTTTGTGGCGTACCTTTTCGAACCCTTCCAGCAGTGGTTTTTGCTCCTGGAGCGTAACGCCGGTGATGCCCGGTGGAGAATGGTTCACCATGCGGTAGAGCTCGCTATGCTTATCGCGCTCGCCGTGATCTTACTGCATGGGCTACGAGAGCTTATTGCCGTGGAACAGAGAACCAGCCCCGATCCGAGAAGCGCCATGCTGCTCATCGGATACCTGCTGCTAACCGTGCCGGTGATTTTATTTGTGCTCTCGCACCTGATTACACCGGTCTTCATTACAAGGTATCTGCTGCCTTCCGGGATTGGCCTGGCGATCGTTTTAGCAGATTTTGCGGATGCGCGCGGATCCGACAGGCAGAGCTCCCCACGGCTGCTATGGGCATCTGGGGCGACGTTTCTAGCGATTTTGCCGACGCTCTCGTCGTTGCTTATGCCACCACTTCGGTCAAGTTGGCAATTTCTAGACGTACAGCGATTGGACCAAACAGTCCCTGCAAACATGGCACTCGTAGCAGATTGGGGGGACGATTTTGAAAAGCTCATGCGCTACTCGCGTAGTCCGCGAGCCCACTACTATTACTTGCTTGACTGGCCTGCGGCTCTGGCGGGGCCTACGCCAGCAGTGCCTGCCTACCACCTACTGTCGGCAACTCGCGATGCGGGGTACTATCCCCGAAGCATCGAAGACAGTGACGCTTTTCTTTGCTCCCATACTGATTTTCTCGTGCTGGACACCCACCTCATCGGGCAGGGCGCTGATGGGCCCACCTGGTTTGATCAGAGAATCAGGAAAACGCCTCAATTTGCATGGAGGATCCTCGGTACTTTCGACGCTCCGTATTTTCCTGTGGTGGAGCGGGAACTGATCTCTGTGCACCGCAGAGAACCATTGTCCTTTTCAGAGCCTCCGGATAACGACGATTCCGCCTCCATGCGGACGATAAGCGAAAATCCAGATTACTCGGACAACAAGCCAACCACCAGCGCTTGCCAAAGCTATCGATGAAAACATAATGCGAGCGAAACCGAGCAATCCAAATTGGCCGGAAACGGGATCGTCGGAAACTTCTCGGCGCTTCACCCGGCGGTCCTAGCAACTTTCTTCAAAACGAGCGCTCGCACCGCTTTTCTGGAGGTTCCTTAACTGCTAATTGGGCGAGGGCAGCTCAACGTGATCGATCACCAGAATCTCCACCTGTCCTTTTGACGGCTCTAGCTTCAAGCCGAGTTGATCGGCAATTGTGGCTGCCGAGGGCCCCGGATCGGGCGCAGAAACACCCGCTTGCTGCGCACTCGGCTGCAATGCCGGCCTCTGGATCGTGACGTCATATCTTCCCGTAAGACCGGTCTTGTCCTCAACCGGGCGCCCCGTCCCCAATACAAATGCCGCTAGCTGCGCTATCGAGATGCCAAAATAATGCACTGTCATCTGGTCGTCTTCTTCTTCTCGGGACAGTGTCCCGCCTCCAGGCATCGGACGTGTGCCAGGATGAAGCTCGCCGGGATTCGTCTCTTTGAATTTTGGCCCTCTCTTCCCTACAACCAGCAGGTCCACAGGACCTTCCCTGGTGCTGCGGTGCACCACCAGCTTGAGACGGTCCTCGAGCATCGCCTGGAGCATGGACCGCAGCATAGCAGGCTGTTTGGCCGGGTTCTGCCAATCCGCAAGGTCTGCCTCGTCGACCTTCGCGTCCAGATCGTAACGATCGTCGTCGCTGGTCAGCCAAGCGGGCATGCCTATTAGCTGGTCAACGAAGTAGAAGGCTTCTCCGCCGGTTTGCGGCACATAAGCAATGCGGATCAGATACCACAAAAACAAATTTTTCATTTGATATCCGTCAGCCGTCGCAACTCCGCCATGCTGGGGACCGCCGGAGTTATTTTTCCGTAGGGAAACCACAGCGAACTTCCATTGTTTGGTCCCGGATTCGCCGGGTATGGTGGCGGCATCGAACGCGGGGTTCGCGTTGGCGGACATGTGCTTAGGCGGCGCGGGCGGGCTTGGAGCAGTCTGGGCGAAAGCTGCGACGGCGGCAAAAATGAAGATAGGAAGCTTGAATCCGAATGACGGCATGTAGCACCTATGTAGTATACTAACTAACATGGTAGACGATATAGCACGCGCATCGCAATTCAGGAATATCAGAGACCAGTCGCAGGGTGGGCGGAAACGACCCACGTTTCCGAAATGCCTGCAGAGCACGCGACTTTGCAGGAACCACGGGTACCAATGCGACAAGGCCAATTACGCAAAAAAGTGAATTAGTCTTCTAGCATGCTCCGAGCGTTCACCGTGGCTGTCGTCACAAGTTGCGTGCTCGGTCAACACAGTCGTCGCGCGGACGAGATATCGTGATACCTCGTCGAAGCCGCCACGGCGATCCGATGGCTTAGAATTCCAAGTTGAAGCCCCATAGGCGATCAGAGCATCGGACGGGCGCGCCCCTGGAAAACGCGGAACCTGGCCCAGTTCGGCCGCAATCGTTACCGCCAACAACCTCAAAAATCATACTTCAGCGCGAGTTGAAAGAAGCGCGCATCGGGCGTATACGCTCCCAGCGAACGTGCAGACGTAATGAAACCGCTGCTGCTATTGTTGGAAAGGGCCGACGGAGTACCGTATGCAGGTGTGTTGAAGACATTAAAGGCATCTACGCGGAATTGCACGCGTTGTTCCTTGAGTGTCCTGAATTCCTTGAATAGAGAGACATTTGTATTGTTGTATCCCGGTCCGTTAGTCTGAAACCGGGGGGGACCGAGATAGCTGATTGCGTCTGAAGTGACCGTTCCAGTGATCCGGCTTCCAGGCAGTGGGTTCGCAAATGCGCAAGGGTTGTACCAATTCGTCAGGTTGCGCACCTTCGCGGGGCACGCAATACCCGGATTGGTTGCGTTGGGTTGGCCCCCACCTTTGAACGGATCACCTACTTTGAAGGCATAAGCCTTTCCACCGGCCGCCGTGGTGATGTTTGGCGTGATGGATATTGGGCTTCCCGATTGTGCGGCAAAGGTAAGGGCAGCTGACCAGCCGCCAATGAACAAGTCAGAAATCGCACTCCGGTTCGCAAAGTGTCGCCCCTTGCCAAAGGGCAAATCGTAGCTACCGTTAAAGGTGACACGCTGGCGAGTATCGAAATCGGAATTTGCCGTCTCTTGATTTAGTGGAATCATTCTTAGGTTGCGGAATGACGTATCTCCCAAACCAGAGTCGCCATTATCGAGCGAGTGCGAGTAAGTATAGCTCGCAAGGAAGCTGAGACCGGACGCGAAGCGTTTCTCAAGAGCGGCCTGAAGCCCATGATAACTAGTTGTTCCCTCGTAAAGGTTGTAAACAATTGTCCCTAACTGGGGGAATGCGGAATAGGGTTGCGTATTTACGCCTGGAGCAGCAAGCACAGCCGGCGCGTTGAATCCTGTTGACGTCGGATTGAGGTGCATGCGTCGTCCCACAGAGCCCACATAACCGATTGTGGCACTCACGCTGGCAGAGACGGCATATTGAGTCATCAGGTTCCATTGCTCACTGTAGCCGTCCCGATAATTTGCGTCCTTCCCAACTAACGTTGGAAGCGAGACAGGACTCTGAGGACCCGGGCCTGCAAGGTTGGCAAATCCGACCGGAAGAGTGATTCCATTCGTCGGACATGAAGAAGCGAATGTGCAGGTCGGAGCAATATAAGAAGAGGTCGATTCGAAAGGGTACTGCTGCCCCAATGTTCCTCCAGTGTTTTCCAATCCTCCGTAGAACATCCCGAAGCCGGTGCGGATGACCAGTTTATCCGTAGTCCGGTAGGATATGCCGACCCGCGGAGACAGCTCAGTCTTGGAGCTGTTGCTAAGACCACGGTTGTTGGTGAATTGGATGGCTATGTTGTCCTGCGCTGCGATCGAATAGAAGCTCGCTGCAAGAGGGAGTTCAATCCACCTCTCCGGAAGCAGGAAACTGGCTGTCCCGGTACCCGTACCCAGGCTTTTCACGACCAGGTTCGCTTGCCGATCGCGGATTTCGAGATACGGTTGATAGTAGTCGTACCTGAGGCCAATGTTGAGGACCAGGCGTCTGGTTACATTCCAGTCATCCTGAGCGTATCCTCCCATGTACCAATGAAGATGATCTACATTGTTAAGTTGCGATAGATTGGCGGAGTTCTGATAGTCCGCTATGAAGTCAGCAACTCCGTATCCAGTGAAGCTTATTCCTGGAGAACTCGTGTAGAGCCCACTGTAGCTATAGGTGCCCCTCGGTGCCTGGATTTCCAGGTAGCTGAAGCGAACACGTTCGAAATCTGCGCCAAAACGAAGCGCATGGTTATTATGAATCGTCGTGACGTTATCCAGAATCTGGAAGATGTTGTCGTGCTGCAAAGCAGGATAAAACGTAGGGGATCCAAAGCCATTGATGCCGCTTATCGACACGGCAGGAAGACCGCCGTTGTTCGGCCCATATGGGATTCCCCCTAGCCCTAACTGAGGTGCATAGTTTATATCGGGGTTAAGCTGCGTGTGCGCGATGACCATGAGGCTTTCGCCGAGGCGGAATTCGTTCGATATCGTTGGACTGAAGGTGTGAGTCTCGCTTAGAACAACTTGTTCAACCTTTGACGCAAGGTTATCTCCACCAAATGAACTCCCATCCAGCGCGGGACCAAGCGGGGGAGGAATGTTGCCGCGGTCGTTGCTGTAACTCATGCGGCTAAAGGCTTGATCTTTCTCGGAAACGTTCCAGTTGAGTTTGCCGTCCCATTGGACAGTATTATCCACTGTGTTCTGATTCGCGGTGTAGTTGTTGTAGGTACGCCCGTTGTTTGTGTTCGGGAGAGGATAAAGCGACAGAATATTCTGCGCCACAGAACTCAATTGTGACGCGCAAAAGACATTGTTGTTTCCGTTACAGGATAACGGAGTCGTACCGCTACTGCCCGGCGCGTACAGTTTGACTGGCTGCTGTCCAGTCAGGGTTGAGTTTAGAAGCTCGCTGAAGTTGCCGGCTCGCATTAAGGGTGTGGGAACGGACAGAAAGACCGGATTTCCGGAGATGATCCGATTTGCCTCCCCATCCCCAAAGAAGAAGAGGCGGTTTCGGATGATCGGGCCACCGATCGTGGCCCCGAACTGATTCTGGTGATACGCGGGGACGCTTTGAGCATTGAACTGCCGTGCGTTGAGCGCGTCGTTTCTGAAATACTCCCATAGATTACCGTGGAAGGAGTTAGTGCCCGTCTTGATTGCCGCATTGATCACAGCGCCGCTGGAATGCCCGAGCTGCGCGTCATAGGAGATCGTTTGAATTCTGAACTCGGAAAGCGCGTCAGGCGGAGGTTTAATTGTGTAGCTCGTACTGTTGAGAAGATCGGCAGCGGTGCTGTTGTTATCGATGCCGTCCAGGATGTAATTGTTTTGCTCGGGGCGCTGTCCGTTTGCGTCGAAGTCGCCAGTCGATTGGCCGCGTGATCCGGATGAGGTTGCCGGAGCAACGCCCGGTGTCAGCTGGGCGATAAACGTGTAATTACGGCCGTTCAATGGAGTATTGTTGATCGTGGCCGAGCTGAGAACCTGCGCAACGGAGGCATCTTGTGTCTGAAGCAGCGGGACGTCCATGGCGGATACCTGAACAGACTGCGACGCAGCTCCTACGTTTAACGTCAGGTTGACTGACAGTCTCTGATCCACGCGAACCTCCACGGTATGCATCGTGGAAGAGGCGAAGCCATTCGCAGAAGCCGTGACGTCGTAGGTGCCGACTAGCAAAGGAGGGAAAGTGTACATGCCATTGGTGTCGGCGTTTGCGCGCAGTCTCCGCCCAGTACCGACGTTCAAGAGATCAATCGACGCCCTGGGAATGACTGCGCCAGTAGTGTCCGTAATAACGCCGGTGATCGTTCCCTGGTCAACCTGCGCATGAGGGATTCGAACCCCCAGCTCAAAGAACAAAAGCAGGATTGTCACCAAGCCCCTTATTTTGCTGCTTGTCCGGATGGGAATCCGCGGTCGACCCGACAGGGTCCCTTTCATCTCAACTTTTTCGGTCATCTCAATCGCCTCCCCGAGTGTCTGGACAGCCTGGCTGAATGCTTCTGATCGCGAATTTCAACCGGACACAGACCCTTTCTCATTTCGGTCCCCGATGAAACACGATTGATCTCGCGTCTGTAAGGTGGATTACGGTACGCCGATGACGTGGATTGCCTCGTGTCCTCTCCCATTCACCTCAAGCTGCTGATTCAACGATATTTACTTCATTATTCAAGCGAATTCCGTGGATTGCTTCGGGCCGCGAGCGGGCAGATTGGGCAGGTACAGTACCTCGCGATATGGGGGTGGTGGTCGCCAAAAATTGGGTATATAAAGCATGGCAGGAGGCACCGTGCGACACATCGAGATTGAAGCGGAGCAGGCTCTGATTGATAAGGCACTCGAGGATGTGCTGGCCGGATCTCCTTTTCGATCCAGCCGGCAATGCCAGGCTCTCCTACGCTACATCGTCGAACATTCCAGGGCGCATCGAGAGGAGATGCTTCGCGAACGTGTCATCGGAGCGAATGTGTTTGGCCGCGCTCCGGACTACGACACGGGAAACGATCCGGTAGTCCGCAATCGAGCTGCGGAACTCCGCAAACGGCTCGCGCAGCACTACATGGGGACTCGTGACTCGAAAGGGGCGATAAGAATAGAGATTCCAACCGGATCCTATCGAGCAATCTTCGAAATTGCGGATGAGCTTGAATCTCGCGGTGTACTTCCTGTTCACGAACCCAGCGCTGATCTTTCGGGAGATGTCGCCGTTCAGCAGGCAGCAAGTCATTCAGGGGACCGTGCATCCGGGATCTCCCTGTTCGATGAGAATTCTGCCACTCAACCGGTGTCTAACGTTCAAGACATGAATCCTGAGGCGGCCCGCTCACGGTGGACCAAACGGGTAGTTGGTGTCGCGGTGGCGGTAGTCGCATTGCTGGGGGCGGCATGGCTTACCATCCACCAAGTGCGAGTAGCGCGTCAAAAACCATTTGATGCGTTCTGGGCGCTAATGATGGATACGCAACACCCTGTGCTGATCATTATGGGCGCCAATCGCGTGTACCGTCTCAACAACGATTTCCTGGACCGCTATCGGGTCGAGCATCACATCGAAGACACAAATTATGAGTCCTTCATCGACCTGAGAAAAGGGGACGTGATCGACGAGAGCCAATTGAGGAAGATTGAGTTAATTGGATTTGGTGACGCGGCCGCCGCGGCTCGAATAGCATCCATGTTAACGCGGTTCAATAAGCATTACGATCTGCGCTACGGAGGCGATATCGCCGTAACAGATTTTCAATCCTCTCCAGCATTTTTGATTGGAGGATTTAGTAACGTTTGGACACTCGAAGTGATGCGTCAGCTGCGCTTCCAGTTGGAAGGCTACGATCATATCGTGGATAAAAAGGATCCAAGTCGCTCCTGGAGGCGCAAATCGGACTCCGGGACCCTTGCAGGCGACGATTACGTTGTAATCTCAAGACTCATTAAGCCGGAAACTGGAAACTTTATCCTGGCAATCGGAGGCATCGACACTTACAGCAATCAAGCGGCAGCGGACTTCCTGTCTGATCCAGACAGGTTGGACGCGCTACTGAAAACCGTACCGACGGGATGGGAGCGAAAGAATATGCAGATCGTTCTGCATACTAACGTGGTGAAGGAGGTCCCCACAGCGGTGAACGTGGAGGCGTGGGACATTTGGTAATCCGTTATGATAATCCGCTTCCTGTTCCTCCAGCAGCCTCCAGGTACCCAATTCCAAATGGCTTATCAAGTGCATTGACCGCCGCAAGAGATTATTTTGCGAAGAGATCCAGATCGATCGAATTGCCCATCAATTGGTAGCCCGCGTCGCCCGGATGGAGATGGTCGTCGGATCCGGCTTCAGGTGCCATCGCGGCTGGATTTGCCGGATCCTGAAGCACTTTGTCAAAATCGATCACAGCATCAAAGTTGCCTGATGTGCGAATCCAGTGGTTGACAGCGCGTACCATCTCTTCACCGGCCGGCGTGGCATAGTGTGCTCCTCCATAAGGCGTAAGCGTCGCTCCGATCACTTTGATGCCGTGCGTGTGCGCACGCTCTATAATCTGGGTATAGGCCTGAATAAGCTGAGCGACCGTCACTGGATCGTTTGCACCTTCTGGTGCAGTAGTCCGCTGGATGTCGTTGATCCCCTCGAGAATTATTAAATACCTCACATTCGACTGCGAGAGAACATCCCGGTCCAATCTCGCAAGAGCGTTCTGTCCTGCTCTGTCGTGAAGAATTCGATTTCCGCTAATCCCTTCATTCAGGACGCTTAGCCGGGCTGTTTTTCTGTTCGTATCGAGGCGCTTTGCGAGGACATCCGGCCAGCGTAGGTTGGCGTCACGTTTGCTGTGGGCCCCGTCAGTGATGCTGTCACCTAACGCAACGACGGCGCCCGCCTTTGGACCCGAGTCCACTTCCACTCCTTTCAAGAAGGGCCAGGAGTAAATCTCCTCAGGAGAGTCCAGGTGCAGAAAGGTCGTCGCGTTTCCATGAACGACATAATTGGTCTGATTTGCCAGCGCATGAATCGTCGCGTTTTGGATGTGTTGGGCCGGGATGAAAATGCTCACCGCGAGGTCCGTCAACGACGGTAGCTTGAACTCGATCGGATCACTCAGAACCATTGCTCCCGACGGAATGACGATAGACGGTTGGCCACCAAATGTGAGGCTATGGATCGTTGTGACAGCAACCTCGCTCTTGCCAGTACTGAGTGCCACTGCCGCAGCACCGATCGTTAGCGGGTCGACTCCAAATTCGTTACTGAGTACAATTCGGATGCGATCCCCGCCAAGTGTTACGTGCACAATTTCGCGGTAGGTAAGATCGGACGCGCCAAATTGAGCGACATCATTCTTCATTGACAAAGGAGCTGCAGCCCAGGTACCGACCCATTGGTCTTGCGATCGAGCAGCGACGGCTGAGAATGCGATAGGGACAAGTAGATACGATAGAAGAGTCCTTTGCGAAGACCTTATCAGCGACATATTGAGGTTGGACCTTTGCTCTGAGGTGTGTGATTCACCGGCGCCCTGAGAATTCCACGTATTCAGCGCGCAAACCCAAGAACAAATAACTCAGCGTAGATCCCTGTTGTAAGGTTCTGTACGGTACGATTAGCGCAGCGCAACGTAACTCTTTTAGCATGAGTCACCTATAGATGCGCGGGGCGGGAATGACGGAATGGATAGGTCGAGTACAGTACCTCGCCCTTGAGGCCTTTACTCAATCGGTAAAACGTCCCATGCTTTGACGAGATCGAGCGAAGCCGTCGGCGCGGCGCCTTCTCAATGATTGCATCGGCCTGATAGCAGCAACTGACAAAGAATTCTTCGTCATACACGATCTCCTCTTCCCATGGATTTCCGAGTGGTGTACGCTGGTCTTCCATAGAAGTCCTAGGTGGAGGACCCTGTTCACACCCTTGGTTGATGGAGGTATCAGATGAACTGGCGCAGGTTTTTTCACCGCAGGCGCTCGGACGCCGAGCTGCAGGAGGAAATTAAAACCTATCTGGAGCAGGAGACTGCGGAAATAGTCGCCCGCGGGATGCCGCCCGTAGAAGCTCGGCGCCAGGCCCGGATCAAGCTCGGCAATCCCCAGCGAGTCCGCGAGGAGCTTTGGCAACAGAACACCGTCAGGAAGATCGACAACCTGTGGCGCGATCTGAGATACGCCACCAGAACATTGCGGCGGGCGCCAGGATTTGCTACGGTAGCGATTCTTCTGATGGCGCTGGGTATCGGCGCGAATGTGGCGCTCTTCACGGTTGTACGCAGCGTCCTGCTTAACCCTTTACCCTTCCCGGCTCCAAACCAACTCATCGCTTTGTATGGAAAGTCCGACAGAAGCAACGGCGATGTGGTAGCGGCCGGCGATTTCTACGACTGGCAAAGCGAGTCCCACAGCGTCGAGCAAATGGCCATTTGGCGATGGACTGGCTACAACATGGCCGGCGATCGCAGTGAGCTTCCAGAATTTCTTCAGGCCGTCACCTGCTCATGGAACCTTTTTTCAACCCTCGGCGTGCAGCCCGCTCTGGGCAGGTCCTTCGTTTCCGCGGATGACACGGACGCGGCAAGTCCCACGGTCATCCTGTCGTGGAGCTTCTTCAAACGCCGCTTCAATGCGGATTCTTCGGTCATCGGAAAGACCATCCGCCTCAATGCCGAGCCGTATACGGTCGTGGGCGTGCTCCCGCGGTGGTTCACTTATCCCGATCCGAAGATCCAATTGTGGGTTCCCGTCCACAAAGGGATTCCCGCGGTCATCCTGCATAGCCATTACAGCCATGCCAGCCGCGTGATTGCGCGGCTCAGGCCCGGCGTTTCCTTGACCCAGGCCGCCGGGGAAGTCAGCGCGATCCAGCACGGAATCTTTACCCGCTTTGGCGGCGACGGCCCGGTGGCCTCCGCCGTCGTTTCGCTTCCGCTGGTCGAGGACGTCGTGGGCGACGTCAAAACCCCTCTCTCAATGTTGATGGTCGCCGTCCTCTGCCTCCTGTTCATCGCCTGCCTGAACCTCTCGAATTTGTTGGTTGCCCGGGCCGTCGCCCGCCGCAAGGAGATGGCCGTGCGCTCGGCGCTCGGGGGCAACCTGATGCGTCTCATCAGCCAGCAAATCACGGAGAGTGTGCTCGTCTGCCTCTCGGGTGGCGTGCTGGGCATCGTTCTTGCTGGTGCGGCTGTCCGCTGGCTGACGACGTATTGGCTCGACCTGCCGCGGGCCGATGCAATCCATATCGATGCCACGGTGCTGGGCTTCGCCGTCGGAATTACCTTCGTTGCAGGAATACTCTCGGGGGTGTTGCCTGCGATGCTGTTTACAGGGGCCGGGCTCTCCGCAGCACTGCAGGACAGCGCCAGAGCCGTGCGTGGGTCCGCTGCAAAGGCGTCTTTGCGCAAGGGTCTTTTAACCGTCGAGCTCGCGCTAACGGTCATCCTCCTGGTTTGCGCCGGGTTGCTCTTCAAGAGCTTCCTGCAGCTCGGCTCGGTCGACCTTGGCTGTGCGACGAGAAATGTCCTCACCATGAGGTACTTTCTGCGCGGAGACAGCTATTCGAAGCCGGAGCAGATTGTCTCGTTCCAGACGCAGGTCCTGGAAGCAGTACGCCATCTGCCCGGCGTGGCGGCTGCGGGACTCACCAATGTGGTTCCGGGCGACGGCTTATACGGCGACACGACCTTCTCCATTCCGGAGCATCCTCCACAGCCGCCGGAAAAGCGCGACTCTGCTGCTTTTCGCACGGCAGATCCCGGATATTTCCAAGCCATGCAGATTCCGCTCGTTGCAGGCCGCGTCTTCGCATCCAGTCAGCGATTGAACAAGAGCAATTTCGTGATCGTCAACCAGAAGCTCGCGCGTGAATTTTTCCCCAACGAAGATCCCCTCGGCAAACACCTCACAGTAAGTTGGAGCAGCCCGTCTCCCGAAAACTACGAGATCATTGGCGTCGTCGGCGATACGCGCTATCTGCTTAGCGAGCCCGTCCGCAGTATGATGTGGTTCCCTATACTCTCTGGAATCCCCGGCACGACCGCGGATACAGCTCTGGTTGTGCGGTCTACGAGCGATCCGGCGCCGCTCGGGATCCCGATTCAGAAAACGATCGCCGGAGTCGATCCCGATCTCCCCGTCTCCCATGTCCTCACCATGCAACAGGTCCTCGGCAAGTCCACTGCCAGCGCCAGCTTTGAAGCAAATCTGCTGGGGGTATTCGCCGCACTCTCTCTGCTGCTCGCCGCCGTCGGGTTGTTTGGTGTGCTCTCCTATCTTGTCGCGCAGCGCACCGGCGAGATCGGCATCCGCATCGCGTTGGGCGCACAGCGCGAGCAGGTGCTTCGGCTGATGCTCGTGGATGGCCTGCAGCCTGCGGTGATCGGCCTGATACTGGGACTTGCCGCCAGCGTCGCCGTCACGCGCGGGATTCGATCCCTGCTCTACGAAACCCGGCCGCTCGATCCAACCGTATTTGGTCTTGTCAGTCTTGTACTCCTGTTGGTTGCAGGAGCCGCATGCGTCATTCCAGCATGGCGGGCCTCGCGGCTTGATCCGATGCGGGCACTTCGCATCGAATAGCACCGCAACACCATGGCGTGCTTCCGTCAATTTGGCGCCGTGTCCAATGGAAGGGATTATGGATTCCAGCCCGTAAAGTGGTCACTGATCTAAATGGCTTTGGTTTCTTCCTTACGCATCTCGCCAGTGCACTCCTTGACCCTAATTGGCATCGACAAGTTAGCGTGTACCAGAACGAACGGCGCTCATTTGACGAGAAATCTCTAGTGTCTTGTCCCAGAAGTAAGTAACCTAAGTCTTCGCCGGTTCGTCTAACCTCTTAGGAGGTTTGTGATGCGAACAGGGCGTGAAGGGGCGGGGCTTTAAGCCCTCCGGGTCATTT
>JBARKD010000762.1:0-2680 GCA_049800615.1 Acidobacteriaceae bacterium
GTTCTTGGAATAGTCGAGGAATATGCCTTCGGCCTCCGCGATCATGCGCTCACCGCGGTCCGGATCTTTTGCGAAGAGTTCCCGCAAGTGCAGATCCCGAGTCTCGTCGTGATGTGTTTGCAATGCCTTCCAGGCGTGCAGCTTGGTGAGCGCCTCACGCGGCGGCTGCGCACTCTCCGGGGTAGACTTCTTAGCCATATGATCCTCGCCTTCAGCCTGTGGCAGCTTTCTTGAGCGCCATCCGTTTCGATTGGATTACTCCCATCAGCTCATCCCAGGATTTGACGAAAGACACGGCGCCTTCATCTTGAAGTTGAGCCGCGAGCGCCGCTACATCGATGCCGGCATATGTGAAGCGTCTAAGCGTATCCTCACAAAAGCCGCCGTTCGGCGGCAGCGCCGCGCCGACCTCGCCGTGATCACCCATTGCCCTTAGCGTCCCCTCCGGCATGGTGTTCACCGTGAAGGGGGCGGCCAGTTCCTTGACGTAAAGAACGTCCGACGCCTTGGGGTTTTTGGTGCCTGTGCTCGCCCACAGGATGCGTTGCGGCCTGGCGCCGCAGTTCAGGGCTCGCTGCCAGCGGGCAGACGCCAGGAGATCCCTGTAGGCCGCGTAAGCCCGCATGCCCACGGCGATGCCAAGTTTGTCGTGCAACGCCGTCGGTACCTTGTCCATGACCGCCGTGTCCCAGCGACTGATGAACAGCGAGGCGACGGAGCCGACATCTGGATTAAGGCCAGCGTCAATGCGCCGCTCGACCCCGCGCAGGTACGCCTGTGCCGCATCCAGATACTGCTCTTGGGAGAAAAGAAGAGTTACGTTCACCGGAATGCCGGCGAAGACGGCCTCCTCGATAGCCGGCAGCCCTTCCCGCGTCCCCGGGATTTTGATGAAAAGATTAGGCAACCCTGCTCGCGCGTGCAGGTGCTTGGCAGCAGCCAGAGTGCTTGCCGTGTCGTGTGCCAAGAGAGGGGAAACCTCCAAGGACACCCAGCCGTCCACACCGTCCGTGCGGGCGAAAATTGGCCGAAAGAGCATTGCGGCGCGCGTAAGATCCTCGAGCGCCAAGTCGAAAAACAGCTCCTCGTCCGTCAGGCGTGAACTCGCCTTCGCCCGGATCGCAGCATCGTATGCGGAGCTGTTCTTGATCGCGTGATCAAAAATCGTCGGATTTGATGTGAGTCCTGTGACTGATAGTTCGGCGATGTATCGCTCGAGCGTACCGCTATTCAGCAGATCGCGGGTGATGTTGTCGAGCCAGATGCTCTGACCCATGTTGTGTAGCAGTTCGGTCCCTTTCATGTTCGCTCCTTCGGTCTGTAGCTCGATCAGAGGCGCTCGTGCGGCGCAATGGGATTGCCTCTACCAAATAGGGCTGGTCGATATTCCTGTAAACCGAACTCAACTGTTGTGCGGGGAACGTTTGCGTTTCCTTGGGCTAATTCGATTCACCACAGCGCTGGCCAAATGGTTACGCCGGATTTGGCTGCGCGTAACGGCGACAAAGTCCTTGCTGCCAAACCATCAGGACAGTCGCCCGCGTAAGTAGAATATGTGAAGCGTTCGCGCGATGTTCGCTGGAACAGAGGAGTTCTCCGCAGAAATTGCGGCGGAGCGCCTGGTCAGGGCTCTATGACATCTCCAGTAAGGTAGCTTATCGGAGAGCAGTCAACACCCCTGCCAGGACAACTGGTCGAAGGGCATTCTGAAGTGAAGGCAAAGGAGAATCAAATGACAACACCCGTCGAAACTGTGCGTGAGTTCTATTCCGCAATTGCAGCAGGCGACACCGGCAAGATGGTCGAGCTAATGACCCCCGACATCGAATGGATCTCGGTTGTCGACTTCAAAGTTCAGGAGAAGGGGCCTGCTGAGGTTATGAAGAAGGTCTTCGCTCCGCTTATGCAAGAGTGGGAAAGCTTCTCACCTGCACCGTCGGAGTTTCTTGTAGACGGTTCAACTGTCGTCTCTCTGGGCCGTTTTGCTTGCGTTCACCGAGCAACGCACAAGCGCGCCGATATTCCATACGCTCATGTATGGGATGTTCGGGCAGGAAAGATCTGGCGTCACCGTCAGTATCTCGACACGATGGCACTCCAAGAAGCTCGGCTCGCCTAGGGCTCGCCGGTGAAACTCATCGGCGGTGGCCTTTATTGGCACCGCCGTTTGCAGTCTCATTCCCCTAGCTCGTGAAACTTTATCGCTTACCTTTGGGTCTTGGGGCTGGCGGGGGTCATCGGGAACGTGCATTCCAAGCGCAGTTCTTCTGCGGTCACCGCCTGAGGTGTACTGACAGTCGTCACCAGTGAGAAGTACGAAATCCGTTCGTCGCCTCTTCGGAAGGTGATCGGCCCAGGCTGGCTCAGTCCTCGCTGTCCTCGCAAAAGGATCCCAACATTTGAGGGTCGGCTGTTAGAAGTGGTGCTTCTGTCGAATCACTCTGCCGGTGGCACATTATTTCGCTGGGCCGGTAAGCTACCAGCTGTTATGAGGCGAATCCCCCCACCAAATGTCAGATACGCCCAGAACCAATTAGTCAACGTGGCCGCGCGATTGCGCATTCCGAGTAGAAACCCGACGTGGACCACTCCCCAAAGCCACCACGCCGGAGCGCCCCAGAGTTTAAAGCGACCGAAGTCGGCCACAGCCGCTTTTCTCCCGATCGTCGCAAGGCTGCCA
>JBARKD010000763.1:0-8671 GCA_049800615.1 Acidobacteriaceae bacterium
GGCTTGACCAAACAGGATCCAGCGGTTCGTAATAAATCGAATTCTACGCCCGGTGGGTGCCGTTCAGAAGATTTCTGTCGGTTACGGGCGAACGTGGGTCTGTCACGGCAGAGCGCGCGGGTTTGAGCCCCGCTGCCCCCGCCATTCATTCAAAAGCGGTCTGAACTTTTAGAAGCGGCCTGCTCCCGCTCAGCCGCGGCACAGGAAGAAACCTGACCAGCTGTCACCGTCGTTGATCAAGAACTTCCCGGAGGGCAGGCAGCGTCGTTGCAACGATTCCTCATTCTCCTCAAGGCTGATCCAGATCATAGACGTGGTTGATCACGCCTTCGGAAACGATGTCGGTTACTGGAGGTCCGCACAAAGTTGAGCGCATGTGGAGAGCAGAGTGGCCGGTCTCATAAGGTTCTTCAGCCAGGAAGCATTTTCCACTGCGCTGTATGTCGAAACTCGAGACTCCAGGGGCCTCGGAAACGATGTAGTAGCGCACCCCATAGCTGCGGAGCGTGGTCACCAGATCGTCCTGGTGGCGGATGTGGAGGAGGTAGCCAGGGTCCATCATCAGTCCCTCAGTTTGCACAACTGGATTGGTCATAAGATAGCCCGCCATGCCGGCGCCACCCCCCGTGGCGTACACACCGGGATGTGACCGCTCGAAGGCTTGTATCTGCTGAGCGACGTCGTAGATCATGTCCATCTGCGGCTCTTTCTTGTAATGCACCCGAAGGAAAAGCAGGAGGACGAGGCCGTATGCGGCGGCCTTGATCCAGACGGGGCGCCGCGAGACCCACGCAGGACCGGCCAGCGCGAGCAACAGCATGAGGCCGGCAAGCAATGCAAAGCGCAGGGTGTAGTAATACCAGCCCCACAGCGGCCAGTCGCTCAGGAGCGAGAGAACGCCAACCTGAAGATATGGAAACAGGGCAGCGGCGGCCAGCACGGAGCGCTCCCCGGCAGCCAGTCTCTTCCGGACCAGCCAGAAGGCAATTACCGCAAAGACCAGAAAGACGGCCAGGAACTGAGTATTAAGGCCGCCGTATTTGATCGCAGTGAAAGTGGGCCAGGGACTCGATTTCAGTTGCTTGGCTGTGCCCGAGATCGGCATCCAGGTATGAAAGTAAATGCGGTTGAACGCAAAGTAAGCGAGCAGCAAAGGTCCGCCGCCGATTGCGAAGCCACCGATTTGGCGAAGCCCTATGCCTCGCCGCTGCTCTGGCTCGAGCAGCGTGAAAGCCAGCACGAGCAGGACAAGAAAGACCGCATCCAACCTGGACAACACTGTAAGCGCAGCCAGCAGACCGATGGCAACAGAACGCGGGAAACTCCAGTTCGCCGGTTGAGAGCGAAAGGCCAGAAGCAGGCCGAGGCCCAACGGCACCGTAAGCGTAACTTCCATCCCCTGACAGAAAATATGGATACAGGGAATCAGAAAAAAGAGCGCGAGCGCATTGGTAAGAAATGGCCCATTACCCGTCCACTCCAGCAGCTTGCGGGCTAAGAGAAACGTTGCCGCTGTCGCGGCGACCCAAACCAACCATAGACCTCGAAAGACGCCGACCAGGCTTGCAGAGAATTTGCAAATGACAACAAGAACAATGAAATAAAGCGGATGGTATCCATTGGTGCGAACGATGCCATTGAAGGTTGAGCCCATGCCGGCGGCCACATTTTGCGCCACTTTGAGGTAGTAGTAAAAATCGTCTTCCACAAAGGGCATGATGCGCGAGGGACTGCGTAAAGGCGTGTAGAAGATCCAGGCGCTGGCCACCACGACAATGAGGAACGTGACCCAGTTGACCAGGTTGCTCTCATTGATAATGTTGTCGGCGCGCTGTTCCTTGCGGGCGCCGCTCCCAGGCACAGTACTTGCCGCATGCGCATGCATAACTCTGCACCTCGCTTAGTTATCGAGATGATCGGCATCGTTCGATTTGCCGGAGTTCGATAATATCGCGAAGCCGGCTGGAAACAAACGAATCTTTCAGAATTTGTTAATGAAGTAATCACGGGCTTCGGTCACCAAAATCGCTGGCCGCTAATCGTGGCGCTGATCTATTCAGAACTACTGAATCATATTTATTAATAGTGAACAGATACTCTTTAAGGCCTGTGACTAGCTTCCCGTTTCCCCATCGATAATTTAATAAAATCAGCCTCCTTGGGGACCCCGGTCCCTGCCATGGCCGTAACTGGACGTTTGTGGGGTCAAGTCTCTCTTGCGCCCGATTTACAAGTCCGGTGTAACTCCTGATGTCAGGTAGAGCGCTCTTACCATGAGCCCTTTCGGGATGCTTTTTAGGTCTGGGGACTTAAGGCTTTGGTCCAGGCGCGACCATTACTGCTTCGTTCATGACCGTCAATTCCTCTTCGGCCTGCAACACACCGGGGAATGTCCCCGTCTGCAGCCCGATCTCCGTCTCGGCAAGATGTGCTCGCTCTCCGAGCCCGGTCAGCGTCGGTGTCAGCAGGTCGTGCCCAGACGTCGCAGGATGCTCCCGCCCCGGGTGGGAAGGGCGACGCTCCCTGAAAAGAGGCTGCTGACGGATGCCCGAAAAAACTTGACGGGTTGCCGGACATCGCATATAAGCCTTCTATCGATGTCTCGTTAGGTGTGCCACCAGATTTCGTTCTCTATACCCCTTCGGATTTCTATGCTCCCACGTGCCACAGGAGCATGGTTTCAACTACAGGGCTCGTTGCCCATAAGCCGGATACTCATGGAGCAGCATGCGAATTTGTGCGGCATTTTTTGCGTTAACAGTGGGGGTACATGCGTTTGCCGCTGCTTCCCCTGATGTCGATCGGACCTCGCAGTACCTGAAGTCGCTTCCACCGGTGCAAAGACCGGTCTTTGATTCAACGCAGATCGTGGCTCTGGCGTCACTGCCGCTCTCCTGCATCGATCATCCGCAACCGCAGTCGGATCATCCGCAAACTTATCTTTGGGTGTACGACGATAAAGCCCATCCCGCGGAGGGTTACGATCGGAATCGTGCCTTCTACGGTTGCTATGATTGGCACTCTGCCGTCAACTCCACCTGGACGCTCCTGGCTTTGTTGAAGCAAAACCCGAAGATGTTTCTCGCGCCGGTGATTCGCCAGCGCCTTACGGAACACCTTGGCAAGGACAACATTGAAGGGGAAATCAGGTTTTTCAGCTACGACCAGCCGGGGGATGCGGAATCAAAGGAGTTTGAGCGACCTTACGGATACACCTGGCTGCTTAAGCTTTACGGCGAGCTAAAGTCCTGGAATGACCCCGACGCGCAAAAGCTGGCCGTCAACGTGCAGCCCCTGGTCAAACTGCTGGCCGCCAAGTATATCGACTATCTCCAGAGCCTTCCTTACCCCATGCGAGTGGGCGTACACCCAAACACGGCACTGACCATGAGCTTTGCCTTGGACTATGCGAAGGCGGCCGGGGACACCGAGGTCAAGACCGCCGTCCATGATGCCGCGCTTCGTTTTTTCGGAAATGACAAGAATTGTCCAATCGTCTACGAGCCCAGCAACGGCGATTTCCTGTCTCCCTGCCTGGCGGAGGCGATGCTCATGGGGCGGGTTCTCGACCAGGCCGGCTTTGTGACTTGGCTCAACGAATTCTTGCCACCGGTCTACTCCCCAGCCTTCAAGGTTTATCAATCGGAGATTGACACATCCCGTATCAAGGCGTCTGGAAGCAATGCGGACGCTGAGGACAAGAACGGGCTTCTTGGATCGAAGGCGCACCTGATTGGTCTTGCCTTTCAGAGAGCTGCGGACCTGCTCGCCATCGCGTCTGCGCTCCCTGGTAACGATCCTCGTGTGCCGGTCTTTCAACACCTCGCCGATTTCAACGCCGAGCAGGGATTTCGCAAGATTGGGGATGCCGGCTATCTCGGCCAGCATTGGCTTTCTACCTACGCTGTTCTCTACATGCAAGCGCAAGCCGCGGCCGCCCAGAAGTAAGAGTTCTCTCCCGTAGCGGCCGCCAGGAAACGGCCCCCGGCCATGCCGGGTCGATGATCGATAAACGACCCGTCCTCCAGTGATTCACGAGTTGTATACCAGGTGGCGGCAAGCCGCGATGACGCGATATATGGCATATCACCAGTCTCGTGATTAAAAGTCAGTAAAATACTGAAAAAGAACGAATTAACAACGACGCCGACGAACTTTAATATTTCTATTGACGAATTTTAACATCGGCGGTATAAACGTTTTACCCGGCCCCGGCAGTCCTCTCTTTTACCTCAAAATCCTATCGATGCATCAGGCATTCCCTGCCGATGCACTGCACTCGGAGGTTGGATGCGAAGCTGCAAGCTCTCTACTCTCGGTGTCATTCTGCTGGTGTTTTCCGCATGTTCACTCCCCCGCGGAGCTTACGCTCAGGGCGGTGAAGCAGATGTAGCAGGGATTGTTACGGATCAGTCAGGGGCCGTCATGTCCGGTGTACAGGTCACCCTGACCAACACCGGCACGGGAGTCGTGCGCACGGTCTCAACCCAAAGCTCGGGCGATTATCGCTTTACGGCAGTCGCTCCCGGAAACTATTCGGTTGGGGCCAAAGCACAGGGTTTCACCCCTGAATCCATTACCGGCCTCGCCATCAATCTGGGCGTGCATCTCCAGGAAAACATTCAGCTCAAGACGGGCAGTGAACAGCAGACCGTGCTCGTTTCGGGCGAGGTTCCGCTGATCGACTACCATGACACTTCGGTGGGCGGCCTGATCGATGAGAAGCAAATCACAACTTTACCCATCCCCAACCGGCAATATCTAAACCTCTCACTGCTCTTGCCCGGCACCACGCAGGATGCCACGCGGACGTTCTACAACAACGTGCAATCCGGCGGTGGCGGCTACTTTTACGCGAACGGCTTCATGCTCGATGGGGTCACAAATACGTGGGCGGAACAGGGCGAACCGCGGGAAAATATCCCGGAAGGCGCGGTACAGGAGTTCAAGGTCTACGTTTCCCAGTTTCCTGCGGAATTTGGGCTCGCCATGGGCGGCATGACCACCGTCCAGACCAAGAGCGGCACCAACAAGTTTCACGGCGAGATCTTTGAGTATTTCCGCAACGAAGGCTTGAGCGCGGACAATAAGTTCCAGCAGGAGGCCGAAGAGGCGAACGGGACCGGACGCCCGCCGTTTTTACGCAACCAGTTCGGGGGCGATATCGGCGGCCCGATCATCCATGACCGCACGCATTTCTATGCTGCCTACGAGCGCACCCAGACTGACCAGTCTTATACCCTGTCCGCACCGGTGCAATACTATAGCTCCCTGAACGGAAGCTTCGACGAGCCCAGTCATGACCAGATGCTCACCATTCGCGGCGATCACCAGATCAGCAACAACCAGCAGATATTCGTGCGCTACGCCCAGGAATGGAACGAGTTAACCCGCCAGGGATGCGGCGGATCCAACACCCAGTACTGCTATGACGGCCTCATCCCCAGGCACTCCATCGTCGTGGGGCATACCTGGCAGATCAACCCGGCGACGGTCAACGATGCTCATTTCCAGTATGCTTACTCTTCCTATCAGCTGGGTCCCTACAACGGAACCATCCCCACCAACCCCAGTCAACTCACGGCTCCTGACTTCTCTGAAATCTCGACCGGCTACGTTTTCCCCAGCTTCAGCTACGGCAAAGTCTACGCCCAGGTGGGCATTGAAAAGCATATCGAGTTGAACGATGCGGTTAGTCTCGAACACAAGCAGCATACGTTCAAGACGGGAGGGGACATCATCTACGTTCCCTACGTCGATAGCACGGCATTGAACTCGCAGGGTACTTTCACCTTCGATACCGATCAGAGCTTCAATCCCAACGATCCGGCATCGATCGCGGCGCTCAAAAATCCAGTACTCTACACGGCATCGATCCCGCCGATCGTACTCAACCTGCCCTCAGCGCAGTTGGGTCTCTTCGGCCAGGACGACTGGAAGGTAACTCCGCGGCTGAGCCTGAGCCTCGGCCTTCGCTACGACCGTGAATATGGTTCCTCGTTCATGGCTACGTTGAATCCGAACAACTATAAGCCGGCGATTCCTTTCCAGGGCGATCCGAGCAAGCGTGGCGCCAAGCTGAACTTCGGACCACGGTTCGGGCTCACCTGGGATCCGTTGGGCCGCGGCAACGACATCGTGCGTGCCGGATACGGGATCTACTACAACAATATCCAGACAGAGCTGAACGAAAATGAAAAGCAGAACTACCAGGTGTGTAGCATCACCATCACCAATCCCGGCTATCCGAATCCGTATGGCGGCCTGAGCCCCACCGACTTCTGTTCCACCGCGCCGCCTACGGTGACCATTCTCTCCCCGAGTTTCAGGAATGCGTACTCGCAGCAGTTCTCCGCAGGCTATTCGCATCAGTTCGGGCCGAATCTCTCGATCATTGCCGACGGTATTTATCAGCACATCCTGCGCGATTGGCGCATCCAGGATCTCAACTTCCCCGTCGATGGGGTTCGTCCAATCCCCGAGTTCTCCCAGATCCTGCAGCATGCATCGATCGGAAAGGCCAAGTACAAAGCGCTCTACCTGCGGCTCGACAAACGCTTCAGCAGCCGCTACATGGCTACTGTGTCCTACACCCTTGCTTCGGCCAAGGACAACGATCCGCAGTCCAACGTCACCAACTATGCGGACTACAACCAGGACTTCGGCCCCAGTAATGTTGATCGGCGGAACGCGCTGGTCGCCAGTGGATCGACTCTGTTGCCCTGGAAAATCACCCTCGGCGGCATCTGGACCGTACGCTCGTCTCTTCCTTTCAATGCCTACAGCGGAACCTATGACGCGGACGGAACCGCGCAGTATGTTCCCGGCACCACGCGCAACCAGGGCAATCGCGATTTGAAACTAAGCCTCATCGGCGTTCCCGCCAGCCAGATCCAGTCCAGCAAGTACAACGACTTCGACCTGCGGCTTTCGAAGACTCTGCAGTTCCGCGAGAGCATGAGCCTCGAAGTGATCGGACAGGCGTTCAACCTCTTTGGCCACTTGAACCTGTTGGGGGTAAACCAGGTTACCAATGCAACCGCTGCCACGTTCGGTGAGATTACGAATGCCAGCAATGCTCAGGAGGGCGAGCTCGCCGCTATTTTCCGTTTCTAGCTCGCTTTATCCGCAGTGGAGGCCTTTATTGACGAGATTTTCACTCCAATTCCATGCGTTGACAGCGGCCGTGAAGATGACAGAGACTAGTGCGGTTTGTATACACTCTGTATATCGAGGCCGGTATGACGGAAGCCAATCGCGTCTACGCAGAAATGAAAGAGGACGTGGTCATGTGCGCCCTGGCTCCCGGATCTTCTGTCTCCGAAGCCGAGCTCTGCAAGAGGTATCACAGCAGCCGAACTCCGGTCAGAGAAGCATGCCGGCGGTTGTGCAACGAAGGGCTCGTCCAGATCGTACCGTTTCGCGGATACACCATCACTCCACTCACCATCGAGGAGTACCGCAATCTTTACGAAGTTCAGTCGATTCTCGACCCCATGATTGCGGGCCTGGCGGCGGAGCGAGCCAACCCGGACCAAATCAAGGAAATGGAATACTGGGCAAGCTATGAATACCACGCCGGGCAAAAGAATAGTTACTACACGTTTCTCGAGTGGAACAAGCATTTCCATATCGCCATAGCCGAGGCTACGGGAAACAGCGCGCTGGTCGAGATGGTCAACAACATGCAAGCGCGCCTGGTACGGTATTTTTACCTGGTCATCATTATGGATAGTTATGGCCAGCAGCTGGTAACGGAACATCGTGAAATCGTTCGGGCGATACGCTCCGGCAACGCGCAAGCTGCGCGTGAACGCGCCGCGGAGCATGTCACCAAAACTGTAGGCCGGAGTAGTAATGTCGACGTACGATCCGTCAGTATCCAGCCCGGTGTGCTGCCCACGGGCAACAACATGGAGTGGCTGTTTGAGTCCGGTCGAACGCGTACCAGGCCGTCGCTTCGTCCACGCAAGCGGCTTACCAGGAAATAGGGGCAACGCAAGCCTTGCAGTTTTTCCGGGAAGTTCTTTTCGTTCGACGGTGCCCGGGGCCGGTCCTCTGATTGGATCGGTATGCGTATAGCCATCGATACGGGGGGCACGTTTACCGACTGCGTCTATTTTCAAGGCGGTAAGCTTCAGGTTCTTAAAATCTTTTCGACTCCCTCCGATCCAGGCCAAGCGGTGCTGGAGGCCCTCAGGCGCGTCGGCGCGGGCGGCGACGTGTTGGTTGGCCACGGAACGACTGTCGGCACCAACGCCATGATCGAGCGCAAGGGTGCGCAAGTCGCGTTCGTGACCACCGCCGGCTTTGAAGACACCATTGCCATTGGCCGCCAGGCACGCGCCCGACTCTACGATTGGTTCCAACCGGCGCCGCATTCGCTCGCTCCCGCACATTTGAGATTCGGCGTTGCGGAGCGGGTTAGCGCGGAAGGCGAAGTTCTGCTGGCTCCCGAAGACGAAAGCGTTCAACGTCTCGCGGAACTCATTCGGAATTCCGGCGCAGGGGCGGTTGCCATCTCCCTGCTGTTTTCTTTTGCCAATCCCGCCAACGAGCAGGCAGTGGCCGCGGCTCTGGCGGAAATCGGCATTCCCGTCTCCGTCTCCCATCGCGTTCTGCCGGAATTCCGGGACTACGAACGAGCATCGACCGTCGTCGCCAACGCATA
>JBARKD010000764.1:0-18192 GCA_049800615.1 Acidobacteriaceae bacterium
TGTCCGGCGCAGCGTGACGGGAAATCCGGGTACGCTTCGGTCGGGATGACAATTCAATCTAGAGTGGAAGATCGGCGGGGCTGAAAAGCCCCGCCCCTTCAACCCCGATAGAATTTGTCATCCCGACCGAAGCGGAGGGACCTGCTGTTTTCCTCTAAACCATTACCAGAACCTCTTTGGAACGACCTATTTCTTCTACAATCTTTCCGGAATGCCTCTCCTGCAACGCGTCCACGTAGTTGATTCCCACACGGCCGGCGAGCCGACCCGAACCGTTATCTCCGGCGGTCCTGATTTGGGCCAAGGGACTCTCGAGGAACGCCGGCTACGCTTCCAGAATGACCATCAGGCATTCCGCAGAGCCGTGGTCACCGAACCGCGCGCTTCTGAAGCCACAGTTGGGGCATTACTTTGCCAGGCTACGCAGGCCAACTGCACAACCGGCGTCATTTTCTTCAATAACAGCGGCTGTCTGGGGATGTGCGGGCACGGCACGATTGGCATAATAGCTACGCTGGCCTACCTGGGAAAAATCCAACCTGGCCGCCATCGGATTGAAACGCCGGTGGGGCCCGTGGCCGTCACGCTGCACGCCGATGGAAGTGTCACCTTCGAAAATGTGCCCAGCTACCGGCTGGCTTCCGCAGTGCAAGTGGAAGTTCCTGGGTATGGCCTGGTGACCGGCGACGTCGCCTGGGGCGGCAATTGGTTCTTCCTCACAGAAAACCGTCCGTGCTCGATCGAGCGCAAAAACCTCGATCAACTCATGGATTTCACCTGGGCGATTCGCCAGGCTCTGGTGGCAAACCGGATTCAAGGCGGCGGCGCC
Source organism: Acidobacteriaceae bacterium (assembly GCA_049800615.1). Classification (GTDB taxonomy): domain Bacteria; phylum Acidobacteriota; class Terriglobia; order Terriglobales; family Acidobacteriaceae; genus PALSA-350. The sequence continues at coordinate 830 of JBARKD010000764.1, forward strand.
GAGATCGACCACATCGAACTTCATGGTCCGGGGTCTTCCGCCGCAGTCAACGCCCGCAATTTTGTGCTTTGTCCAGGCAGGGAATACGACCGTTCCCCGTGCGGCACCGGTACCAGCGCGAAGCTTGCCTGTCTGCACGCGGAAGGAAAGTTGGCTCCGGGCCAGCTCTGGCGTCAGGAAAGCGTGATCGGCAGCATATTCGAGGGCTGTCTGGTTGAGCGGGACGGGGTACTGGTACCCAGCATCACTGGCTCGGCTTTTATCACGGCGGAGTCGACCCTCATTCTCGACCCGGCGGATCCCTTCTGCTGGGGAATTGCGCACTGATCTACTCAACCATGAGCCATTCATTTGACGACCCATTCATTTGACGCAGTGATTGTTGGCGGGGGCATTGTTGGAGCCGCATGCGCTTCGGCCCTATCGCAGGAGGGCATGCGCGTGGCCCTGGTGGAAAGGGGCGAAATCGGCGGCGGCGCTACCTCCGCGGCCATGGGCCACATCGTCGTTCTCGATGACTCGCCTGCCCAACTGGCGCTCACCTGGTACTCGCAGTTGCTCTGGCGAGAGATAGCACCGGAACTTCCCGCGGCCGCCGAATACAGCGCGCGCGGAACTTTGTGGGTGGCGGCTGATGACGAAGAAATGCGGGAGATACGTCGCAGACACGATGTCTATAGCAAGTACGAGATTCCATGCCAGGTGATCGATGCCCAAGCACTCGCAAACCTGGAGCCGAATCTGCGGCCGGGTCTTGCCGGAGGATTTGTCGTGACCAGCGACGCGGTCGTATCTCCGCAGATCGCGACCCGGCTTTTCCTGCAGCAGGCCGCGGACCGAAAAGCCGTTTTGGTGCAGGGAGACGCCACCTCCATGAGCCACGGCAAGGTGCGGCTCGGCAGCGGGGAACAACTGCATGCCCCCATTTTGATCAACGCCGCGGGGGAGTGGGCTTCCGCGTTAGTGCCTGGACTGCCTGTGGCCAACCGGAAAGGGCATCTGGCGATCACCAGTCCTTACCCGGGATTTTTGCGTTACCAGGTCGTCGAACTGGGCTACTTGAAGAGCGCTCACGTCACAACCACGGATACCGTAGCCTGCAATGTGCAACCAAGGCAAAACGGACAGTTGCTGATTGGATCCTCGCGTCAGTTTGGTATTGAGAGCAGGGAAGTGGACCAACGATTGATGGCCCGCATGCTCGAGCGCGCAACGGAATATATTCCTGGATTACAATCGCTTTCCGTCGAACGCACCTGGACCGGATTTCGCTGTGCGACCCCCGATAAGCTTCCCTTGATCGGCCGCTCGGTTGACGACGAAACAGTGTTTCTTGCCACCGGGCACGAGGGCCTGGGAATCACTACCTCACTGGCAACCGCCCGGCTCCTGGCAGACTCCCTTACCGGGAAAACGCCGGCCATCTCAGTCGAGCCCTATCTGCCGTCCCGAGGTATCGTGGCGCCGGATTTCCCTCTGCCGGCCGGTTGATTCCCGATCGGGCGTCGGGCGCGAGACGCTTCGCCCGCTCGTAGAATCCATTCGTTGAATCCATTGCATCGTTTGAACAATCCATTGCGTTGGTAGACTGGTGGCAGGGCGGACATTTCGCGAACAGGAGCCGTACAACATGGAGCTTGCATTGGATTTGAAACCTGTATCCCTGATCGGATTTGGCGATGGAACTGAGGGCGCGTCCTTTACCGGGGTGAACCCTGCGACCGGTCAGCCGCTGGAGCCGAAGTTTTTCTCCGCCGTAGCTGGGGATCTGGAGCGGGCTGCCGCTCTGGCTCAGAGCGCGTTTCCTGTTTACTCCAATCTTTCCGGCAAGGAAAAAGGCGCCTTTCTGCGCCGCATTGCTTCCGCGCTTGAGGCGGCGGGAGCGGCCATCGTTCAGCGCGCCAACCTGGAAACAGCCCTGCCCGAAGGTCGCCTGCAGGGCGAACTGGCCCGGACGTGCAATCAGCTCAGACTGTTCGCGGCATTGGTGGAAGAAGGCTCCTGGTTAGACGCCCGTCTGGATTCCGCGGATCCCAATCGTAAGCCGTTGCCTAAGCCGTCTATCCGCTCAATGCACACGCCGCTGGGACCGGTCGCTGTGTTTGGCGCCAGCAATTTTCCCCTGGCGTTTTCAGTCGCCGGCGGCGACACCGCTTCCGCGTTGGCGGCCGGCAATCCCGTCATTGTCAAAGCGCACCCGGCTCATCCGGGGACCAGCCTGCTGGTCGGCCACGCCATTCGCGAGAGCGTGAAGGAGTCAGGCTTGCCGGAGGGGGTCTTCTCCATGCTCTTCGATTCCGGTATCGACGTGGGCGTCCAGCTTGTGAAGCATCCCGTCATTAAGGCCGTGGCGTTCACCGGCTCGTTTGCCGGCGGCACTGCCCTGATGAAGCTGGCGGCTGCCCGCCCGGAACCTATTCCTTGCTACGCCGAAATGGGCAGCGTGAACCCTGTGTTTGTGTTGCCCGGCGCGTTCAAAACCCGGGCAAGTGCGTTTGCCGCCGGCCTGCAGGGATCGTTTACCCTGGGCGCGGGTCAGTTCTGTACCAAGCCCGGCCTGGTGCTGGTGCCGCAACAGGACGGTACCCCTGGTTTCATCAAAGAACTGGGCGAGAAGGTAAGCGGCACTCCTTCGCAAACCCTGCTCACCAAGGGCATCGCCGACCGCTATACCGCCGCCGTCAAGGGCCGCGAGGCGACCATCCTGGCGGAAGGAGCAAAGCCGGATTCGAGCAATGGCGCCGCAACCGTCCAGGCCTCTCTCTTCGTTGCCGACTATAAAGACTTGATGGATAACCCCAAACTGGCGCAGGAGATTTTCGGTCCCACCACCGTCGTGGTCGGCTACCAGGATCGCAAGCAGCTTCTGGCCGTTGCCGAGCAATTGGAGGGGCATCTCACCGCGACCCTGCAGGCGGACGAAAGTGAGCTGGCGGACTACGCCGACCTGATCCAGATCCTTACCCGGAAAGTCGGTCGCTTGATCCTGAATGCCTACCCCACCGGCGTGGAAGTCTGTCATGCCATGGTCCACGGGGGTCCTTTTCCGGCTACCAGCGATGGCCGCTCCACCTCCGTGGGAACGCAGGCCATCTACCGCTTCACCCGCCTGGTGTCCTATCAGTCCTTCCCCGATGCGGTTCTTCCTGATGAGTTGAAGAGCACAAATCCGCTGGGAATCATGCGCCTCGTCGACGGGGAGAGAACTCGCACGCCATCCGCATAGCGTCCCGCCAGGCGGTCGGGGTGACGATCGTTCGCCAGTCCCTGTAAACTTTCCTGCGAGAATAGGGAAGGAGGGTCCGCCATGATTCCCGAGGACACCAATCGCAGAGGCTTCCTGAAGATGGGGGGCGCCGCGCTGGCCGCCACCGCTCTGCCCTGGACGGCGCGCAGCTATGCCGCCATCGCTGGGGCCAACGATCGAGTGCGCGTCGCGCTCATCGGTCCCGGAGACCGGGCCAAAAGCTCGCTGGTTCCCGCCTTCCTGGACCACGCCAAGGAACTCAATTTTGAATTTGTCGCGGTTTCGGATATATGGAACCGCCGCCGTGAGGAAGGCGCGGCTTTCATTCAGAAGAAGTGCGGAGGCAGCAGCATTGCCGCCGTGCGCAACAACGACGAGCTCTATGCCCGCAAAGATGTCGACGCGGTCATCATCGCTACCGCCGATTTCCAGCATGCTTTGCACGGGGTGGAAGCCGTCCAGGCCGGACGCGATGCCTACGTCGAAAAGCCCACTGCCCATACGATGGAAGACGCGCGCGCTTTTCTCGCCGCCGTGCAGCAGACGGGCAAGGTAGTCGCGGTCGGAACACAGCGCCGCAGCACTCCCAGCTATCAGAAAGCGTTTGAGTACATCCAGTCCGGTAAATTTGGCGATATTGTCGCCGTGGAAATGACCTGGAATGTCAATCAGCCTGGGCGCTGGCGCCGTCCTGACGTGGTGCCGCTTTTGAAAGAGCAGGATACAGACTGGAAACGTTACCTTCTCAACCGTCCCTATGAGCCTTTTGACGCCCGCAAATACCTCGAGTTCCGTCTCTTCTGGCCCTATTCTTCCGGAATTCCCGATCAGTGGCTGGTTCACCAGATCGATACCGTTCACTGGTTCACCGGCTACCCGCATCCGCGCAGTGTGGTCGCTAACGGTGGCATTTATCTCTGGAAGGACGGTCGCAAGAATTGGGACACCATGACTGCTGTCTTCGATTACGGTCCGCTGGATGATCCGTCCAAGGGCTTCCAGGTCATCTACTCGTCGCGCATGACGAACTCGGCCGGTGGGGTGAAAGAAATCTATTACTCCAACGGCGGCAAGCTGGATATGGATAAGCAATGCGTCAGTTCCGAGGGCGGACTGACCGAGAAATCGGCAGCCGAAATGGGCATGAAGCCCAACCTGCTTGGCGATTATTCGCTCAGCGATGCCGTGTTAAAAGCGGAGACTTCGGCCAACACCGGCAACGATCCTATGACTTCAGCTAACATGCGCAACTGGATGGAGTGTGTTCGATCCCGTAAGACACCGAACGCCAGCATCCAGGCGGGCTATAGTCATTCCGTCGCGCTATGCATGAACATTGCCGCGATTCAGACGGGACAGCGTGTCACCTTTGATGACAAAACACAAAAGGTGATGGCCGGAGAAAAGGTGTTCGTATAGTAGGCACAGCTCCGGGCACGGTCTCAGGGTAAGCGGACTCTTCAAGAGTTCTACTTCCGCGACCGCCGGATTTCCTCGGTAAGAATAATTGCTTCGGCAATCTCGCGGATCGCCTTCCGTTTCTGCCGGCTCTGTTTCTGCAAAGCCAGGTACGCCCCTTCCTCATCCAGATGCAGTTCCCGTTGCAGAATTCCTTTGGCGCGATCCATCAGCTTTCTCACCTCAAGCCGGTCGGCAAGAAGCAGACGCTCGCTTTCCAAACGCGCCATCTCGAGCTCAGCTCCCACTAAAAAGCCCACAGTGGAGATCAGCCGCACCTGGCGGGCGCTGTGGTGGTGTGGCTTCCGATGCTGTACATTGATGACCCCCACCAGCTTTCCCCGGCAAAGAATGGGCACGGAAAGAAACGCCTCGAACAGATCCTCAGGCAAGTCGTTGAACATCTTGAAGCGGGGGTCGTTCCATGCTTGAGACCCAATCACCACCGGTTCCTGGTGCATGGCCACCCACCCCGTGATGCCTTGGCCCAGGGGCAAATCCAGAGAATCGACTAAGTCCGCATGCGGGTTCTTCGACCCTCGCAGAACCAGCTTTTCTCCATCCAGGGTGTAGATAAAACACGAATCGCACATGGCGATGGTCGACACAAATTCCACTACCCGCTCCAGAACCGCGTGGAACGGATCCGCAGCGGCCATTCGGCTGCCGATATCGTGCAAAAGCTCGATGTCCAGCAGTTCGTCGGCTCTTGAGCCTTCTTCGGTCATTTACTCCACACCCATGTTTGGTTAGCCGGTCCTTTTGAGTTGCTTTTTCCCAGCCGCCACCGTTACCCTTAATTCGTTACCATTGCCCGCGCAGTCGCTGTTCTAAGGTTTGAGTGGTAAACGTTCCCCCGTCGAAACGTAATTGCGCCACACCTACCTCGTTGTGTTCTCTGCTGTAGCAGCTTCCAGGTTGAAGACTGATTTGCGTTCCGCTCTCCGTTTTTCTTGAACGGAAGGCTTTGTGCTGCTGTGTGGGCAGTTGCATATGTTTTGTTCGACGCGCGTAGAATTACCGGCGCTGCCCGGCTCCTGACAGCGTGACGGATATTCTGTTCCCGCATCGAACCGCAGTCCAGAAGTTTCTCATTCTACCATCCAACTTCCCCCGGGAATGCCATCGGGAGAAGAGAGGACGCGAGGTATTTTCGTGGGTCTGAGCAGACGTGATTTTCTCATGAAGGTTGGTCAGGCAGGCGGTTACGGCGCTGCCTTCACCATGATGCAATCGTTGGGGTTGCTGCCCGTTATGGCTTCGTCCGCAGCCACGGTCGAGCACGCTCCAGGCTCCGGCAAAGGCACGAGCGTGGTGATTCTGGGCGGCGGCATCGCCGGTCTTGTCTCTGCCTACGAGCTGCGCAATCTTGGCTACACCTGTACCGTGCTGGAGGCCCGCGACCGCGTGGGCGGCAGAAACTGGAGTGTGCGCAACGGCACCAAGGTCGAATTCACCAACGGTTTTACCCAGACTTGCGCCTTTGCCCCCGGCCTCTATCAGAACGTCGGTCCGGCGCGCCTGCCCTCGGTGCATCAGACGATGCTCGGCTATTGTAAGAAGCTTGGCGTTCCGCTCGAGGTGGAAGTCAACAGCTCGCGCAGCGCGTTTTTCCAGGCGGATGGCGTGAACGGCGGGAAGCCCGTACCCAACCGCCAGGTGGACTATGACATACGTGGCCATTTGTCCGAACTGCTGGCGAAATCTATCAAGCGTGGCGCGCTCGATCAGGAACTGAGCCCCGATGACAAGGAGCAGATGGTCGCCTTCCTGAAGCAATACGGCGGTCTCTCGCCTGAACACTTTTACAAGGGGACTTCCCGCGCCGGTTGGAAAATAAGGCCCGGGGCGGGTGACACGGAGGGTGTTCCTAACGATCCGCTGGATATGCGATCTTTGCTGTCTATCCATTTGTGGCGGGAAATGTTGGAAGAGGACGAAATCGACTGGCAGGCGACCATGTTTCAGCCGGTCGGCGGGATGGACCAGATTCCCATGGCGTTCAAAAAAGAGCTGGGAAGTGTGATTCGCCAGAAAGCGGAGGTCGTGCAGATCCGGCAAAGCCCGACCGGCGTGAAGGTCGTCTATCGCGACCTGGCAACGGGCAAGAATGAAACCGTGAACGCTGATTACTGCATCTGCGCCGTTCCGCTGACCATTCTCAGAACCATGGATACCGATTTTTCTCCCGAGTTGAAGGCTGCCATCAACGGATGTTCCTATGACTCCGCGTACAAGATTGCCTGGGAGTCGCGGCGCTTTTGGGAGCAGGAATGCAACATCTACGGCGGCATATCGTTTTGCCGCCAGACGGTCGACACGATCTGGTATCCAAGTGCCGCAATGTTCTCCGAAACCGGCATCATCGTCGGGGGATACGGGGTTGAGAACTACTCGGCCTTCGGCAAATTGCCCACGACGGAGGCCAAGCTGGAGGCCTCCCGTAAGGCAATCGAAGTGCTTCATCCCGGGTGCTCGCAGGAATTGAAGAATCCGATCTACGTGAGCTGGGGACAGATCCCCTTCAACCTGGGATCCTGGGTCAGCGATTTCGAAACTGGCGCGCCGCCGGGCTACAAAGTCTGGACCCAGCCCCAGGGGCGCGTCTACCTGGCGGGCGACCACACCAGCCACATCGTCGGTTGGCAGGAAGGAGCGGCCCTGTCCGCGCATCGCGCTTTGAATCAGATCGCCGCTCGCGTGGCCAGCAGTTAGCTGGCTGCCAAGCCATCGAGACCTTGCGGCCAGCGTCCTAATGGGGACCTGGCTGGCTCATAAACTGGTTCACAAACTTGTTAAGCTCATCTTTTTTGCTATCGGCCACAGGACCGGTCGTTCGCCACAGCACATGCCCTGTCTTATCGGTCAGCAACAGCACCACCTCTTTCTCCGAGGAGACCTGTAGCGATCCCAGGAATTGTGTCTTGTTGACATACAAAGGTACCCAGTAGCGGCGTGGCAGAGTTGGCGGCAAGTCGCCGCGCAAGGAAGCGTTCAACCACCATCGGTAAAGTCCGCTTTCCCGGGCTGAAATGGGCAGCACCCAGGTTTGCGTTTTCCCCCCTGAGGGCAACACCGGAATCCAACCTTCCACGGCCGCCTGCTGATCGCGGACAAAGGAAAGAATGAGCAGGTTCAGCGGGGCCGTGAAGTCTGCAGGCAGCGCAACCCTCACCCTATCCAGAGAGTTTGCGGTTACCGCGGGAAGAACTGCGCCTTCAGAATTCTGAGAAACTTGCGAGCCCAATGCGCAGGATAGAGCCAGGAGGGTAAAAAGCAGGGTCCGAAGCAATCGCATGCTGTCTCACAAATCTTAACCTAGCGCTCTTTGTCCGCTTCCTTGCGATACACTCCTGTGAAAAGCGGAAGCCCACCTGTGGTCGAGTATCATAGAGGAGTGAGCACCTCATTGTCTTTTGCGCCCCAACGGCACACCTTCGAAACCGACGATGCCCTCTTGCGGCCGATCGCCGATAAGGTCCTCGCGGGTACGCGTCTCGATTTCGACGACGGCGTTACCCTATACCGCTCTGGAGACATTCTGGCTGTGGGCTGGTTGGCCAACCATGTGCGCGAACGCATGCACGGCAACATCGCCTATTTCAATGTGAACCGGCACATCAATCCCACCAACGTTTGTGTGGCCGCCTGCCGTCTCTGTGCCTTTGGCCGTCGAAAAGGAAGTGAAGGCGCCTACACCATGGCGCTCGAGGAAGCCTGGCAGACGGCCGCCTCCGGCTATTCCGAGGCGGTCACGGAATTTCACATTGTTGGTGGCTTGCACCCCGATCTTCCATTCCAATATTTCCTCGACCTTGTCGCTGGCCTGAAAGACCGCTTTCCCCAGGTGCACATCAAAGCTTTCACCATGGTTGAGGTCGCCTACCTTGCGCGGCGCGCCAAACTGAGTATTGCCGAGACACTCAGGCAGATGAAAGAAGCCGGGGTGGATTCCATGCCTGGCGGTGGTGCGGAGATTTTCTCCGATCGGGTGCGCCATATCATTTGCGATCACAAAATTGACGGGGACGAGTGGCTGGAAACTGCCCGAACGGCGCACAGGATGGGCCTCCGCTCCAACGCAACGATGCTCTATGGGCACATCGAAAATGACGAGGATCGCGTCGATCACATCCTGCGCTTGCGTGCCCTCCAGGATGACACGGGAGGTTTTCAAACTTTTATCCCTCTCGCCTTTCATCCTGCGAATACCGCGCTCGATCATCTGCCCACGACCACGGGCCTCACCGACATTCGGCAGATCGCAGTCGGCCGCTTGTTGCTGGATAATTTCTCCCATATCAAAGCCTATTGGCAGATGATGACGGCTAAGATCGCGCAAATCTCGCTGCGTTTCGGGGCAGACGATCTCGATGGAACGGTGATCGAAGAAAAAATCTACCACGACGCGGGGGCCACCACGCCACAAGGAATGAGGCGCTCCGATCTTGTTCGCCTGATCCGCGAAGCCGGCCGGGACCCGGTGGAGCGCGACACCCTTTACCGCAACGTTCTTCGGGACGAAACCACGTTCACCGTTGCTGTTTAAACTTCCACTCGCCGCTCTGTAGGTGGAGGATTTAAGGGAGATACCCGTACCTGCTCTTTTGCGCTTTCCTCGCGCGTTCGGGAGAGGCGATCTCTTTGCTTGCGTCGAACCTCGCGGATCGCCACCAGGATGAGCCCGCTGAACGTGATGACCAATAGGATAAGTGCGTAGGGGCCATGCAGCTCGGTCACTTCGCCATATAACAACGCGAGTCCCACGAAGACAAAGAACAAGTGGGCGCAAAAGACTTCGAGCGAAGCCTTGCCCAGGGTAACCAGGGGCTCGATCAAAACGATCTTGCCCAGATATTTCCGCGATCCGTAAACCACGCAGGAAAATGCAAAAAGGTTCAAAACGCGCAGCGGACCAATCTGCCACTTGTCGAGCGATAAGCCCAGCGCTTCCTGCGTGAGGTGGGGGCCGAGCCAGTCATGGCGTACACCCAGAAAAAACAGGCAAATCGCCGCGCTCGTCGGAAATACAAACCCAGGTAACTTGCTGAGCGGGTTTTCTCCCTGAGATGACTTGGCTCCGATCCACAAGGCCAGGATCCAAACAGCCTGCCAGGCGAAAAGATTGAATGCCCCGGTCTCCTGAAGCGGGATATGCAGGCCGGTGGCGTGTACTACCGCCGAGTGCGCCCACGAGCGAAGGCCAAATTGAGCCAACAGCCAAACCACACCGCTTAGCGCCAGAATTACGCTCCATCCACGGCGCACCGCCACGCTTAACACATACGGCGTAAGCAACAGGAAAGTGACGTACATCGGTAGTATGTCCAGCAATGGCGGGCAGTAGATCAGCAGCAGGGAGCCAATGATGGCCGTTGCCGGATGAGCGAGGTAAAAGTTGACCAGGTTGTAGATTGCTGCGCGATGCGTATGGGCCGCGAAAGCTGCCACCACGGTGAAAACCATGGCCAACATAATCACGTGGTAGCCGTAGATCCTGAGCGCGCGCATCCAAAGCTTCGACCGAACTCCCTCGCTGTCGTCCATGGCCTGGTGAATGTAAAGTGTGGCCACCAGCATGGCGGATAGAAAAACAAAACCCTCCGCGGAGGAGACAAACCCGAAAGGCTGATTGACCAGTTCGCTGAGCCGTGTGGGCAGGTGGGTCAGCGTCATCCAGACCAGGAAGAGGCCGCGCAGCGCGTCAAGCTCGGGGCGCCGCTGTATCTTACCGAGCTGTAACACTTTCCTGGACGCGGACTTTACATCCATGCGTACGCACCCTCCCTCTCTTTAGAGACGCGATTTCGCGCCTGAGGTTGCGGATGAAAGAAGAACCACATAGATGTCCTCCGGCCGGGCCTCCGTCGGCTGAGCTTCCCGGCAGGAAAGTCCGGCCGGATTCGGGTAGTGTCGCTCTGATTAGATCGGCCGTGCAAAGGGTTTGTCCCCGGATCAACCGGGTTGCCGAATTCTATCGAATCCGTCGCCGCGAAATACCAGATGCGCTCAATAAGCGGGAATCCCGGTAATACTTTGTCCAATAATCAGTGCGTGAATGTCGTGCGTGCCCTCGTAGGTCTTTACGGATTCCAGATTCATCATGTGACGCATGATCGGAAAGTCGTCTGTAATCCCGTTCCCGCCGAGTATGTCGCGGGCCAGCCGCGCGCACTCGAGGGCCATCCAGACGTTGTTGCGCTTGGCCATCGAGATGTGCTGGAAGCCGACTTTGCCGCTGTCTTTCAATTTTCCTACCTGCAGCGCCAGCAACTGTCCCTTGGTGATTTCCGAGATCATCCAGGTAAGCTTTTCCTGCACTAATTGGTGGCTGGCGATCGGTTCTTCACGGAATTGCTTGCGCAACAGTGCATATTGCAGCGCTGTGTCGTAGCATGCCATGGCGGCGCCCAGGGCTCCCCAGCTTATACCGTACCGCGCCTGGCTAAGGCACATGAGCGGCGACTTGAGGCCTCCCGAGAAAGGCAACAGGTTGCAAACGGGTACACGTACATCCTGGAGAGACAGACCGGACGTGACGGATGCTCGCAATGACCACTTGCCGTGTACGTCATAGGCTGTAAAACCGGGCCGATTCGTCTCCACCAGGAAGCCGCGAACCTGGCCGTCTTCGTCGTCCACTTTTGCCCAGATCAAGGCCAGGTCCGCGATGGAACCGGAAGTGATCCACATCTTTTCGCCGTTCAGGATATATTCGTCCCCATCTTTGCGAGCTCGCGTGCGCATTCCACCGGGGTTTGATCCGTAGTCCGGTTCTGTGAGCCCAAAGCAACCTAGTTTTTCTCCGCTTGCCAGCAGTGGCAGCCAGTTCTCTTTTTGGGCATCGCTGCCAAAGGTGTAAATGGGGTACATGACCAGGGCGGACTGCACGCTGACGAAACTGCGCAGTCCGGAGTCGCCTCTTTCCAGCTCTTGCATCACCAGCCCATATTCGACATTCGACATGCCGGCGCAGCCATAGCCTTCGATGGTGGCGCCGAAAAACCCCAACTCCCCCATAGGGCGGATCAATTCGCGCGGAAAACGGCCATCCCGGTTGCACTGCTCGATAATGGGAATCACATTATCTTCGACAAATTGCCGCGCAGTGTCCCGCGTTAGCAGCTCATCTCCGGAGAGCAGGCCGTCAAACTGGATAAAATCCACGCCCTTGAACTTGAACGCCATAACGCTAGGGTAGCAAATCCATGGTTGGGCGGGCTTTGAACGCTGGTTTGGCTTGACTGGTAAGAATGAGTTTGCGTGCAAGTCCCGACGGGACGGCCAAGCACGAGGTCCAAAAGATTCAGCCGTCCCTAGCGGGACTGGGTCGCTTTCGGTCTGGTTTACCCCAGGACAGGTGTCCTGGGCTATTCTCACCGATTCTCACCCGTCCCTTTGGGACTCAGTGCGCAGACTCAGAAAGACCACCCTGGTCAGTCTGTGCCCATGACCCCCAGATCATCCGGCTGTGCGCGCAGACTATGGATGGCGGCGAACCCAGATGAAACGTGAGCGGCGGCCTGGACTCAGGAAAGCGTTGAAGAAAATTCATCTGGGGTGCGGATCGGCATTTTGAAACAAATGAGGTTACATTTACGACAGATATTCCTTGAGGAAAGGATCGTCGCTGTGCACCAGGTCATGCGTTGAGCCATCGAACACCATGTGCCCGTCGTGCAGCACCAGAAAGTTCGTCTTCGAGTCCAGCCCCTCGTTGGGGATGGGAACCATGTGGTTTTTCTCGCGGTCGAAATGGTGCGTAGCCAACGTAAAGGCATCTTGCAGACGATGCGTGACCAGCAGAGAACTGGTGCGGTATACATCGCGCTGCTTCATGACCAGCTCGATAATGGTTGTTGAGGTAATCGGATCCAGCCCGCCCGTGGGAGAGTCGTAGAGGATCAGGTCCGGCTTGGTGATGATGGCCCGGGCAATCGCAACCCGCCGCCGCATACCGCCGGACAGTTGCGACGGAAACTTGTCTAACGTTTGCTCCAATTCTACGAAGCGAAGCGCCTCCGTCACTCGCTGGGTGACTTCTTCCTCCGGCACTTTCTGTTCCATCAAGCGATAGCCGACATTATCCCGCACCGTCAGAGAGTCGAAGAGGGCGCCCTCCTGAAAGACCATGCCAATGCGGCCCCGGAGCTCGAACAGTTGCTCTTCCCGCATGGTATTGATCTCTTCGCCGAAGACAGCAATCGTCCCCGAGTCCGGCCGGATCAGTCCGTTGGCCAGCTTTAAAAGGACGCTTTTCCCGCTCCCCGCCGGTCCCAGCAGAATCCTCGTGTCGCCGGTAGAGACAGTCAGCGAGACATCCTTTAGAACCTGTTTTCCCTCGAATCCGATGGAGACATCGTCGAAGACGAGAACCGGCTGCGACGGTTCTCCCCGGGCTTCGGAGACGTTGGGAGCGGACGCGGTGGCCATGAGCTCAGCGCCCGAAGACGCCAATCATGAATTGGCTGATGACCAGATCCACGGCAATGATCAATACAGAGGAAACCACGACTGCCTGCGTGGTGGAGCGGCCCACGCCCTGAGTGCCTCCGCGCGTGGTCATCCCGTAGAAGCACCCTACCGAGGCGATGATGAAGCCGAATACCACAGGTTTCACCAAGCCCTGGATGATGTCGGGATACCGCAATGTCTGGTAGGCCGTGTGGAAATACTGCGAACCGTCCTGGCCCAGCATAAATACCGAGATCACGGCTCCCCCCAGGGTTCCGACCGTGTCGGACAGGACCGTGAGAAAAAACAGCATGAACACTGTGGCAAACAGCCGTGGAGTGACCAGCTTCTTCAACGGATCGGTCCCCAGCGCGCGCATTGCATCGATCTGCTCTGTCACCATCATGGAGCCAAGTTCACTGGCCATTCCCGAGGCATTGCGACCCGAGACCATCAGGCTCGTCAGCACGGGTCCCAGTTCCTTGATCATGGAAAGGCTCACCAACTCCCCGGTAATGGCGGTCGCGCCAAACTGAGCCAGCGAGGAGGCGGACTGCAATGCGAGCACGCCCCCGGTGAAAAAGCCGGTGAGCAAAACGATGGGCACGGACCCGATCCCAATTGAGTCCGCCTGGACGATCAGATCGCCAATGTATCGGGGTCGCTGGAAGATGTTGAGGATCGCCCGGCCGGTGAGGTTGGCGTAATCCTGTACCGAGAGCACGATCCTCTTGGCAAAACGCGAAATCCTCGTGGCGAAACTTTCAGTCTGATCGATGGGCATACCCAAGCCGAGGGTACCACACAGCGGCTGTTAGTCTTTCATGCGCTTCTTGATCTCGATGGAGAGCCGCTTGATCTTCTGATTCAACGTGGAGAGAGGAATGCGGAACTGCTCTGCCGCGTCCGTCTGATTCCACTTACAGCGTTCCAGCTTGTCGATGATGATGCGCCGCTCGATGTCTTCCAGGATGTCGAATAAGGAAGCGTTGGGATTGTGCTCCAGCAGGCTGCTCGAGTAGCTGCGCCCGGTGAGGTGGCCGGGAAGAAGATCGAACCCAATCACCGGAGTGGAAGAGAGAACCACTCCCCGTTCGATTACATTTTCCAGCTCGCGTACATTGCCCGGCCAGTCGTAATCCATCAGGACGCGCATGGCTTCTGGCGCCAGCGTGCGCGGGGCTAAGTCGTTCTCTTCCGCGTAACGTTTGAGAAAGCTCGCCGCCAGCAATGGAATATCCTCTCGCCGGGTGCGCAGCGGGGGCAGATCGATCGTGATCACGTTCAGGCGGTAAAACAAGTCTTCGCGGAACTTGCCTTCCCGCACCGCCTGGCGCAGATCGACATTCGTTGCCGCCAGGATCCGTACGTCCACCTGGATCTCATGCACTCCACCCAGGTGCATGAAGCGCTTATCCTGCAATACGCGCAGCACCTTGGCCTGCGTATCCAGCCCCATGGTCCCAATCTCATCCAGGAACAGGGTGCCCAGGTTTGCTACTTCAAACAGCCCCTTCTTGGCCGAGACGGCAGAAGTGAAGGCCCCTTTCACATGGCCAAAGAGAGTTGATTCCAGCAACTCGCTGGGCACCGCTCCGGTATTGACTGGTACAAACGGCTTATCGCGCCGTGGCGAATTCGCGTGAATCGCTTTCGCGATCAGCTCTTTGCCAGTCCCGCTTTCGCCCTGGATCAGGATGGTGGAGCGAGTTGGCGCCACCTGGGCCACCAGGTCGAAAATACGCAGCATGGGCTCGCTCTTCCCCACGATATTTTCGAAGTTGTAGCGCTGCTTCAGCGCCCGCTTGAGCTGGACGTTCTCTTCCTCGGCGCGCTGCCGTGCGGTCGCGGCGCGAATATCGGCCAGCAGCTTTTCATTATCCCAGGGCTTCTGGACAAAATTTTGCGCCCCGGCGTTCATGGCGTCGACTACGTTATTCACCGTGCCATACGCGGTAATCATGATCACCGGCAGGTTGGCTTGTCTCTCCCGGATTCGCGCCAGGATCTCGAGCCCGTTTTGTCCTGGTAGAGCCAGGTCCAGGAGAACCAGATCGTAGTTCTTGCTGTCGATGGCTCTCAGTCCAGACTGGCCTTCAGGGGCCAGATCCACAACATAGCCCTCAAGGACAAGCAACGTTTCCAGCGATTCGCGTATGGCGGCCTCGTCGTCGATGATCAGAATGCGGAGGGACGGTTCGCCATTCGAGACGGGTGCTTTGCTTTGCGGCGTGAGAATGCCGGCTTCAGACATTTACGGGTTTCCTTGCCATAGGAAATTCTAGATGGAATGTGGTGCCGCTTCCCACCTGGCTTTCAACCTGGATCTTTCCCGCGTGTTCCTGGATGATGCCGTAGGTGACGGCCAATCCCAGTCCTGTACCGCGGCGCTGTCCCTCTCTTGCTGTCGATTTGGTGGTAAAGAAAGGATCGTAGATACGCTGCATGTGCTCGACCGCGATGCCCGAACCGGTATCCGAAATATCAACCGCCACGTGCCCATTCGCTAGCGTTGCGACCCTCAAAGTTCCCCCGGCGGCCATGGCGTCCTTGGCATTTAAAAACAGGTTCAGGAAAACCTGCTGCAGCTTCCCGGAATTGCCCAGAATCGGTGGCAGACCCCGCTCCAGCGACATGTCCAACTCCACCTGGGAAGCGCGGAACTGGTGTTCCAGCAGTTTGAGTGTCTCTTCAATGACATGGTTCAGATCCAACTCCGTGAATTCAGCCGCGCTGGTGCGCGAAAAATTCAGCAGCCCATTGACGATCTCCGAGGCACGAAAAGTCTGCTGTGTGATTTTGTCCAGCAGCGGCGCAACTTTTTGGTCTCCGCGCACCTGCTTAGCCAGCATCTGCGTGTACGAGGAAATTACAGCCAGGGGGGTATTCACTTCATGCGCCACACCGGCTGCCAAAAGACCAATAGACGAGAGTTTGTCCGCTTGTGCTAGCTGCGCTTCCAGCTCCATCCGCTGGGTGATGTCATCGATGATAATGATGCGGCCGACGACGTTGAAGTTGCGCGACACTAGCGGGGCAATTGCCACGTTGGCGCAGCGATTTTCACCGCTGCGCGTCTGCAGCCGGAAGCGGTAAAGATTGTGCACGCCGGGCTCATCTTTCAGGCGCCGGAATTCAGCCACAAAGTCTGACGGCAGAATGTCGACCAGGTATTGCCCCAGCGTTTCCTGCCGCGACATTGCATACATGACTTCCATTTGCGCGTTCCAGCTCTCTACGCGCTCTTCGAGATCAACGGCAAAAACCCCCACATTGATTGACTCGACGATGTTCTCGTTGAATTCCTTCAACCGCTCGTATTCGGAAATCTTCTCCTCCAGGCTGGCATAGAGCCGCGCGTTCTGGATCGCGATCCCGATATAGCTGGCCATCGATTCCAGCAGCTCGACATCTTCGCTGCTCAGAAAGTCTCCGTGCGTCGTGCGCCCCAGCCCGATGATGGCGATTGTCTTCTGCTGCAAGCGGCACGGCAGATAGTAGTGGAGATCGAGCGCCGCGGCCGCATGACGCTGCTCATCGCTCAGGTGAAGCACCTGCTGAGGGTTCTCGAGAAAGATGTGAGTCGCGGCGTTGGGACCATCGAAATGCAGAAAATCCAGCCCCGGATAGCTCTCCTCACTGGGCGGCTGCGCCGGCAACCCGTGGGCAGCCATCATCCTGAACCCACCGTGACCATCGGGGAAGAAGATCACCACCCGGGCTACCTGAAGTGTGTCCGAGAGCCGGTCCACGATGGAGCTGAGCAAGCGGCCTAAATCGGTCTGCGAGCTCAGGCCGCGGCCGAAGGTGATGAGGGTTTCCCGATAGTCATAGCGTTTACGGTCGAAGACCCGGTCAACCCGCTCTTGGATCGTGCGCTTCAGCGGCTCGAACAAGGAGGCGGTGACGATGATCGCGGCAATCAGGCCCCACACTCCCGCGCTTGGAACCCGCGTGTGCACCAGCTCCGCCGCCAACGCAACCGCAGCAAAGTAAAGGCCGACCAGAGCCGCAGTGGCCAGAGTGTAGGTCACTCCGCGCTTGAAGATGAGGTCGACGTCCATTAACCGGTAGCGCACAATCGCCCAGCTGAACGTGAGCGGTAAGAAGATCAGGCAGACGCCGCCCAGCTTGGCCAGAACACCGGGAAGCTGGATTCCCATAAGAAACGGGATAACGTCCAGCACCGTGAAGGGGATCACGG
>JBARKD010000765.1:0-11261 GCA_049800615.1 Acidobacteriaceae bacterium
GGCCACAGGTCTCGGCGGACGGCCGCGTCGGCGTGCCGCTGGACGGGCCTGCCGCTACCCCGGCCAACTACGCCATGCCGGCTCCGAATGCCCAGGTTTCACCCAACTACATCCTGGGACCGGAAGACCAGATTACCGTTCGGGTATTTGCCGCCGACGATATTCCAGACCGTCCGGCGCAGATTGCCAATGACGGTACGGTCACGCTGCCCATGATCGGTAAGATACACGCCGCCGGTCTGACCGTAGACCAATTTCAGACCAACCTGACCCAGGCTTATAAGAAGTATTTCAAGGATCCCCAGGTCACCGTACAGGTGAGCGATTTCCGCAGCCAGCCGGTCTCGGTTGCGGGCAACGTGAACGCTCCGGGCGTAGTTCAATTACGAGGCCAGCGGAACTTGTTGGAAGTGATTGGCCAGGCCGGCGGCCTGCGCGCCGATGCGGGCGATAGCGTGCTGATTACCCGCAACATGGACGAAGGCCCCATTCCCTTGCCGGGCGCCTTTACCGATCCAACCGGCAAGTATTCCGTCGCTCACGTGAACGTACGTGATGTGATGAGCGGCAAAGACCCGCAAGCGAACATCGCCGTCAAGCCTCATGATGTCATTACTGTCCCGCGGGCACGCATGGTCTACGTTCTGGGCATGGTATCCAGGCCCGGCGGGTATGTGATGACCGATAACGAGACGATGTCCATTACCCAAGCAATGGCCTTGGCAGGGGGATGGGGAAGCACCGCGAAAATCGGTGCAGTTCGGGTCCTGCGCGCCAGCGGCGGCGCGGAGCGCGAGCAGATCCCGGCAGACGTCAAGAAAATTATGGAAAACAAGGCTCCCGACCTCCAGTTACAGCCTGATGACATCCTCTATGTTCCGAACAGCATGGCTAAGCAGGTCGGCACCCGGGGCCTGGAAGCCGCAATCGGCATTGGAACCGGCCTCCTTATCTGGCGGTAACGCGTAAAACCTGACTTTTGAGCAAATTCTGAACATGGCTTCGTTCCCTGGTGATGTCGATTCAGACCCACAGGGGAGGCCATCCGGCGAATCCGATTTAATCCGAAAGGGACTACAACACATGACTCCGAACCAGCAGATCATTCCTGGACCGCGCGTACCCGAAGTCCGGAACTTCGGGCGGCCGAATGCAATTGAGTTGTCGCGTCATTCGACAGTCAATCGGTTCCAGGCCGAGTCCCCGGTGAACTATTCTGCCCTGCTGCGCCGCCATCGTACCGCCATCGCGATGATCGTCGGCGGAACGCTTTTGCTCGCCTTGGTCTACACGTTCGTCGCGCACAAGGTCTATCAGACGCAGGCCATCCTGGAAGTGACTGGAATCAATCAGGATTTCATGAATAGCAAGGACGTCGATCCAACCGGGAATGCATCGGCGGGGGACGGCTATATCGAGACCCAAACCAAGCTCCTGACAAGCCCGCCGGTGCTGCAGCGGACGGCGCAAATCATGGGGCCCAAGGTTCCCCCCGAAGTGATCGTCGGTCACGGCATCCTCGGCCGCTTTCGCGATTGGTTCGGAGCGAAATCCGAGCCCACCCCGGCACAAGGGGAAGCCGTGGTATTCGGAATATTGGGGACGGCCAAGGTCAAAGAGGATGGAGCGTCCGACCTGATCACCCTGACTGTGCTCGGTCCCGATCCGCAGTTGACTGCGGATACCGCCAACACCCTGACCGAGCAGTTCATTGAACAGGCTCAGGATGTTCGCGGTTATGCGGCCGGAAATACCAACAAGTTCCTGACTACACAGCTGGCCGAGGCACGCAAAAAGCTGCAGGATTCTGAGAACGCTTTGCAGGATTATGCTCGCCAGACCGGGCTCGTCATTCCCAACGACTCTCAGGAAAGTGTCGCGGCCGATAAGCTGCGGCAGATTCAGTCGGATCTGGAAAAGGCCGAGACCGACCAGGCGGGAACCCAGGCGCAGATGGAAACCTCGAAAGCCAGCCCAACGGAATCAGTGCCCCAGGTTCAGGATGATCCGGCGTTGCGCGATATTCGGGCCAGGTTGACGGACCTCAAGCGTCAGCTGGCGGATTTGAGCGTCACCCTGACCCCGCAGAATTACAAGATCGTGCAGCTGAATGCAGAGATCGCCGATCTGGAATCTCAAAATCAGCGCATGACCACCAGCGTCATCCGGCGCCTCGGCGTTCAGGATTCTGAAACCACGCGCCGCAGACAATTGCTCGCCAAGGCTTATCAGGCGCAGTTGGGCGTGGTCGCCGATCAGTCGTCGAAAGAGGTCCGATACAACATCCTCAGGAAGGAAGTGGATGCCAACCGCGACATCTATCAGTCGATGTTGCAGCGGGTCAAAGAGGCAAGCATCGTGGCTGCTCTCAAGTCGAGCGACGTTCGCGTTGTCAGCCCGGCCACCGCATCCCTGTCGCCCTACCGGCCGAGCCTGCCCCTCAACCTGGGCATCGGATTCCTTTGCGGCCTGGTGTTTGCCACCTGCTACGTGCTTCTGCGCGAGCGCAGCGACGCCAGCCTGCGGACACCTGGCCAGAGCGTCAAGCACCTGAACGTACCTGAACTGGCGGTTATCCCCGCTGCGCGCATCGGCAGCAGTGAGCGCATACCGCTCACTCTGCGCAACCTGAATGGGGCTGGAGATGCGGCGGCAGAGTCCAAGAACGGCTTAATCGCAGCGAGCTCTGCGAGTGTCGACAAGGAGATGGTGCAGTGGTGCCAGGACGAGACGATGATGGCAGATGCTTATCGATCGGCCATCACGTCCATTCTCCTCAGCCGGGTGAATGGAACCAGTCCGCGAGTGATGCTCGTTACCAGTCCGCGGCCCAAGGCAGGCAAGACCACCACTGTGGCCAATCTCGGCATCAGCCTGGCCGAAATCGGACGCCGTGTGCTGCTGATTGACGGCGATCTCCGCCGCCCGCGTCTGGGCAAGCTCTTTGGGTTGCAATTTGCCACCGGATTGAGCGACGTGCTCCTCGACGAGGGCCGCGGAAACATCAGCCTGGACTCTGTTGTTCGACCCAGCAGCGTTCCTGGTCTCTACCTGCTGCCGGGCGGATCAGAACCTGGCAATATTTCCAGGTTGCTTCATTCCACCTACTTGGATAGCGTGATTGAGATGGTGCGTTCGGATTACGACTTCGTGCTTATCGACTCTCCGCCCATGATGGGGATGGCCGATGCTCGCTTGCTGAGCCGGGTTGCCGATGGCGTGATTCTTATTTGCCGCGCCGGCGAAACCAGCCCGGAGCAGTTGACCGAAGCCAAGGAGCGCCTCGCCGAGGACGGCACCCCGGTTATCGGCACCATCCTGAATGGATGCGACCTTCGCATTGAAGATCCCGCATACGTCAACCACTACAACAGCTATGCCGGCGTTTCGCGAAGCTAGCGGCACGCCCGGCCGTGCCTGGTGCAAGGGACAGGCGCGGTGTTTCGCGGTGTTAACTGAAATGTCACTGTAATAGCAAATTAAACAACCCAAGTTGGCCAACGAGCATCAGCGTAAACAGCCCCATGTGCACACGGAAATATCCCCCCCGGCACAGAAACATCGGCTGCATAGACCAATTGCCGGCAACCCGGGAACCAAAGACGCCTGCTGTACTTTTTCAGACCAAAGGCGCCTTTGCCAAGCAAGGTTCCCTTTTCATCGCATTTCTCCTTTAAGAGTACTGACGGTGTTTTCGCCGCAAGACACAAAGAGAGAAAGAACTTGATTGCAGTTGTTTAACGGGAAACACGTCCCCGGCTGACTGCCAGGGGGTGTTGGGGGAGAACCGCTCTCATGCATGTCCGCAATCTACGCTTCTATCAGACCCTGCAATTTGTACTGGATCTTCTGGCAGTGACAGTTGCCTGGAGCTGCACCGTGCAAATGCGGGTCTTGCTGAATCCGCTGACCACTCAACGGGTGAGCTGGACCTATGCGACGAAGTGGGCTCCGTCGCTGATCACCATCCTGCTGGTCTGGATTGTCATGGCCTGGCGCCTGGGTTTTTATCGGGTCGAAGGGCGCATCCGGCTTTGGAACAGCATTGTGAATTCCGCCGAAGGTGCTTTGCTGGCAAGCTGCATCATCGTTATCGTTACTTTTTTCTCCCGTCAGCTCGGTACCGGGGTGTCACGTTCGTTCTTTATGATTTTTGCGCCGCTCAGTTTTTTCAGTCTGAGCCTGGCGCGGTGCATCAGCGTGGTTGCGACCGCCCTGGCCGAACGCCACTGGCCCTCGCCTATCCGGGCGGCGCTGTTGGGGGACGGTTCCCATGCCAGCCGCTTGGTAACGCTGATGCAATCGGCCAACGTCGGCGATTCAATCAAGGGGTTGATCGTCCCTCAGGGACACACTACCGAAGGCCTGTCCCTGCCGGTGCCGATTCTGGGAACTACCGAGAAGCTGGCGGAACTCATCAATCGTGAACAATTGAACCGCGTAATTCTGCTAAACGGCTCGATTTCGCGCGGCGAGCTGGAAGAATGCAACAAGGTTTTTAAGCGCATGGGAGTGATCGTTAACTGCACAGTGGACTTTGCGCCCGAGTCGGGGCGCGTGAACATGGTGAACCAGTACGGTTTACCTTTGGTTGAACTAAGGCCGTTGGCGTTCACCAAAGGACAGGAGTTCATCAAGCGCGCCTTCGACATCGTGGCCTCCAGCCTTTTGCTCCTCTGTCTTGCGCCCATGTTGCTGGTGATTGTGGCGCTGGTGAAATTCACATCCAAGGGGCCGATCCTGTATAAGGCGCCGCGTGTGGGCAGGGGCGGCCGCCACTTCATGTTTCTCAAGTTCCGTTCCATGTACACGACGATGGACCGTACGCATGTGGCCCATGCCAACGAGAAGCAGGGACATATCTTCAAGATTAAGCGGGATCCACGGGTGACCTCGGTTGGACGATTCATTCGCCGCTATAGTCTGGATGAGCTGCCGCAGCTGATCAACGTGCTGCGTGGGGAAATGAGCCTGGTTGGCCCAAGACCCCTACCTGCCGGCGACTTGGGACCGGATGGGATGAGCCGGGAATTTGCGGATTGGTCCGAGGGGCGGTCTGCCGTCTATCCCGGAATTACCGGGTTATGGCAAGTGAATGGGCGTAGCGAGTTGCCGTTCGAGGAGATGGTGCGGTTGGATCTGCAGTACATTCGCGAGTGGTCGCTGCTGTTGGATATCAAGATTATCCTGGCAACCCCAGGGCTGGTGGTGAAGGGGGTCGGAGCATATTGAGCATCGGCAGGTCTATAGGGAATATCTATCGGACACCGCCGAAGGCTAGCTGAAACCTGAGCCGTGCTCAAGCTTATTATGACTATTGTGGAGACTGAAACCGTCAGCGGAATCCAACGGGTGGGACTGCAGCCTTTATCGGCAGAGCCTTTGGTTTCGATCCTGGTTTCCAATTACAACTACGGCCGTTATATTGGGACGGCGATCCAGAGTGCGCTGGACCAGACGTATCGCAATATCGAGCTGGTCATTTGCGATGATGGGTCGACGGACAATTCGGTTCAGGTAATTGAGGAGTTTGAGCGGAGGGATTCGCGGCTACGTCTCATCCGCAAGGCCAACGGGGGGCAGGCATCGGGGTTTAACGCGGGGTTTGCTGTCAGCCGGGGTGAGATCATCGCCCTGTTGGATTCGGATGATCTGTTTTTGCCGAACAAGGTGGAGCGGATTGTGGCTGATTTTCAGGCCCACCCCGACTCCGGTTTCGGTATACATCGTGTGATTCGGGTGAGTGCTGACCTTCGCCGGCAGGGGGTTTGGCCGATGTCCGCCCCATTGCCCAGCGGGTGGCATGGCGCGCGCATGCTGCAGGATGGCGGCATATTGCCTTACATGCCACCCACCTCCGGCCTGAGCCTGCACAGGGATGTTGCTGAGCGCATCTTCCCGCTTCCCCTAAGCGAACCGCTCGTCCGTTGTCCGGATCAACTCATCACACGTCTAGCGCCACTGATTACGAATGTCACCTGCGAAGACGAGGCCCTGGCGCAGTACCGCCTCCATAACGAAAACAACTACGGACCAGACCGCGTGACGGCAGCATCGTTCAAACGCGAACTGGAATACTGCGAGGCCCTGTGGGCAGGGCAAAAACGCTTCCTCGAAGGTTATGCGCCAAAGCTTGCAGAGGAGCTACAGCCTCTTAGCCTGCATCCGTATATTGCGTACAACCGCTTCCTCTACGCGCGTCTCGCACGGGATCCGGATGTGGGCCCACACTATGAGCGCTTCATGGCTTGCAACGCGGGTCCGGATGCAAGACACGTCTGGTTTTGGAAATTGTCGCCGTACCTCCCGCTTCCAATATTTGACTACTGCATCAATCTCTTGATTCGGCAAAGCTGGCTAAAACAACTAGTTTCTCGATGGAAGAAAATGTCTTGAGACCGGTCGCTGGTCCCGAAACAGTTTGACATCCTTCTACGATCCGCGCCACAGCGGACATTGAGCCTTCAGCGGACTTTAAGCAAAGACCACCTTACTTATAGAAACGAAAAGTCCAGGCAAATCCCTAGTAGCGTTGCGCCTGCATGGCCTTAAACGCCTTTTCCTGCCCCAATATCAGAACGGAGCCATATGTAATGAGCACTACGCCCCTTGTCAGCATCGGATTGTTTCTCTACAACGGAGATCGTTTTCTCTCGAGCGCCATCGAATCGATCCTGAACCAGACGTTCCAGGATTTCGAATTGATCATCTCCGATAACTGCTCGACCGATCGAAGTGAGGAGATCTGCCGGCAGTTCGCGGAGCAGGATTCACGCATTCGCTATTACCGGGCCGACCGCAATATGGGCGCCGGATGGAACCTAAGGAACGTCTATTTCAAGGCCACCGGGAAATATTTCAAGTGGGCGGCGCATGATGACATGATTCAGCCCGACTTTCTGCGCCTCTGTGTGGACGCGCTGGAAGCTGATGATTCCCTCGTGGTCGCTCACACTTTGACCCGGGTCATCGATGAGCACGGAAACTTCGTCGAAAACTACGAGTGGCCGCTGCACACCGAGTCTCCCGATCCTGTCGTCCGCTTCAAAGACCTGCTGCTCAACGATCATATGTGTTACCAGATATTCGGGGTGATGCGTCTGAGCGCCTTGCACATGCTCCCTCCCCAAGGCAGCTATGTCAACAGCGACGGAGTTCTGCTGGCGCAAATGGGGTTGATTGGGCGCTTCACCGAGATTCAGGAGTTTCTGTTTATCAGCACCCGTCATAGCAAACAATCCTCACAGGTGAAGCCGGTTCGCCTCAAAGGGCCTCGCTTCCGCCTGACCAGTCGTCACGGTACATTGCCCTCCCCGGAATGGTGGGATCCCAATAAGACCACCAGCATTACCTTCCCGGAGTGGCGCATGCTCCGCGAATACTTTCTGAGTGTCTATCGCGCGCCGCTGTCCTTTGGACGACGCTTGCGCTGCTTGCTGCTGCTCCTGCCATGGGTCGCAAAGCATTTCCGGCGCATGGGCAAGGACGTATTGATCGCAGCCGATCAGGTCCTTTTCAGGCTGCAGATGCCGCGTACCAAGGTCACCATGGAAAGCGCGACGGATGCCGCGTCCTAAGCGGCCTCTGCGAAACTCTTGAGGACACAGTAATTCTGGTTTTGCCGTAATCACCCCCGACAATCGAAAAATTCTCCGGAGGAAGTATCTATGAAAGTGGCAATTCTGGCAGGTGGGCTGGGCTCTCGTCTCGCGGAAGAGACAGAACTCAAGCCCAAACCGATGGTCGAAGTTGGCGGCAAGCCGATACTTTGGCACATCATGATGCACTATGCCCAATACGGTTTCGATGAGTTTTGCATAGCGCTGGGCTACAAGGGCGAAGTGATTAAGAAGTACATGCTGGACTACTGCTCCCTGAACCGCGATCTCAGCGTGTCGCTCAAGACGGGAAAAGTCAAGATGAACGGCGGTGTGGTCCCGGACTGGACAGTGGACCTGGTCGACACCGGCATGAAGACGCAGACGGGCGGCCGTATCAAGCGGCTGGCGCCCTACCTGGGCAACGAGACCTTCATGCTGACCTGGGGCGATGGTGTCTCCGACGTGAATCTGAACGACTTGCTGGCGTTTCATCGCGCTCATGGCAAGCTGGCCACCTTGACCGCAGTTCGGCCCACGGCCCGCTTTGGTCACCTGGAGATGGAAGGCAATCAGATCACCGAATTTTCCGAGAAGCCCCAGACCAAGGAAGGCTGGATCAACGGGGCATTTTTTGTCCTGGAGCCGGAAATCTTCGATTTCATTGACGGTGACAACACCCACTTTGAGAAGGAACCGCTGGAACGGCTGGCAGAAGAGGGTCAGCTGATGGCGTATCGACACACCGGCTTCTGGCAATGCATGGATACGATTCGCGAGAAGAAGATCCTGGAAACGTATTGGGAAAGCGGTAACGCACCTTGGAAAACCTGGGAGGAAACGAATGCGAGTATTGGTAACGGGCCACGCGGGGTATATCGGAACAATATTAGTGCCAATGTTGTTGAAAGCCGGGCATGACGTTGTCGGGCTCGATACAGATCTGTTCGAGCGCAGCACGTTCAGCGACGGGATCGCCGAGATCCCGGAAATTCGCAAAGATGTTCGCGATGTAACCCTGTCGGATGTGGACGGCTTCGAAGCCATTCTGCATCTTGCCGGCCTATCCAATGATCCACTGGGCGATCTGAATCCAGGTTTGACCTTCGAGATCAACCACCAGGCATCCGTCAAGCTGGCCAAATTGGCCAAGCAGGCGGGTGTGCAGAGGTACATCTTCTCCTCTTCGTGCAGCAACTATGGCGCCGGCGGCGACGATCTGCTGAACGAGAGCTCAGCATTCAACCCCGTCACCCCGTACGGCACCTCGAAGGTAATGGTGGAGCAGGATGTTGCCAAGCTGGCGGATAACAATTTCAGTCCGACCTTTCTGCGCAACGCCACCGCCTTTGGCGTTTCACCCCGGTTACGCTTTGACCTGGTGTTGAATAACCTGGTCGCCTGGGCTTATGCCACGGGCAAAGTCCACATCAAGAGCGACGGTACCCCCTGGCGGCCCATTGTCCACATCGGCGACATCTCGCGGGCCTTTATTGCCGCCATGCATGCCCCGATCGACCTCGTCCACAACGAGGCATTCAACGTGGGACGCAACGAGGACAACTACCGCATCCGTGAGCTGGCCGACATCGTGAAAGAAACGGTGCCCAACACGGAGATCGAATATGCCGCGGACGCCGGACCGGACAAGCGCTGCTACCGTGTGGACTGCAGTAAGGTCCGCAAGGTATTGCCCGAGTTTGAGCCCGTATGGGACGCGCGCAAGGGTGCGGTGGAACTACACGAAACCTACAAAAAGATCGGTCTTGTGCTCGAAGACTTCGAGGGGCCGCGATTCAAGCGTATCGCCCATATCCGGAAGCTGATCGCGGATGGCGTCCTCGACACTTCCTTGCGTTGGACCAACCAGGAAGCGACTGCCCCCGTGGCCGCGGGAGCTGCTACTGTATGAGCCAATCTGCCTTTCAGTGCCGCGCATGTGACTGCTCGGAGTGTATTTCGATTCTTTCCTTCGGAACCACTCCGCTTGCCGATGCCTTGCTGTCAGCCGACCAGTTGGGGTCGCCGGAAGTCACGGCGCCCCTCGACCTGGTTTTCTGTCCGAAGTGCTCGCTCGTTCAGATTACGGAAACTGTTCCGCCGGAAATTCTCTTTTGCCGCAATTATCCTTACTTCTCTTCCGTGTCGAAGAGCCTGCTGGAACATTTCGCCGGGAGCGCGGAGTCCATCATCCAGACCAGGGGCCTGAATTCCGAAAGTCTGGTCATGGAAGCGGCGTCCAACGACGGTTACATGTTGCGCAATTTTGTGAAGCACGGAATTCCTGTCCTCGGCATCGATCCTGCCGCCGAGCAGGTGCGCACAGCCAACGAGCGCGGCGTGAACAGCATCAACACCTTCTTCACCAAGGAACTGGCGCAAAAGCTGGCGGCCGAAGGCAAGAAGGCGGATGTGTTCCTGGCCAACAATGTGCTGGCCCACGTGGCCGACCTGAAAGGTTTTGTCGACGGCATCGCTGCGTTGCTCAAGCCCAATGGCGTGGCCGTGATCGAGGCGCCTTACCTGGTCGACCTGATTCAGAAGTGTGAGTTCGACACCATCTACCACCAGCATCTCTGCTATTTTTCGGTAACCGCGCTGGCGCGGCTCTTCCGCGATCATGGCCTATACCTTAACGATGTGGAGCGGACCAAGATCCACGGCGGATCTCTACGGCTTTTCGTTGAGCCTGTAGAAACGCCGACCGCGCGTCTCAAGTCTCTTTTGGCCGACGAACAAAACGCGGGTGTCTCCACCATCGATTATTACCAGGGTTTCGCAGAGCGCGTCCACGCAGTTCGCGACGACCTCACCACGCTGTTGAAGGACCTGAAGGGCAAGGGCAAGACCATCGCTGGTTATGCCGCTGCAGCCAAGGCTACTACACTGCTTTCGTTCTGCAACATTGACCGCGAGCTGCTGGACTACATCGTAGATCTGAATGAGTTCAAACAGGGCCGCTTCATGCCCGGCAACCACCTGCCCATCCTGTCTCCGCAGAAGCTGGTGGAGAACAAGCCCGATTACGTCCTGGTGCTGGCGTGGAACTTTGCCGGCGAAATCATGGAGCAGCAAAAGGCTTATAAAGCAGGCGGAGGGAAGTTCATCATCCCTATTCCAACACCCGCGGTGGTCTAAAAGGAGATTGATCGATGCATAGCATTTATGTAGATTCCAGGTTCGATGACGAGAAGCGTCGCCACCACTTGTACGACGGACAGCTCTTCGTCTATTCCCCGAGGTCCAGCTCGCTGGCCTTCACTAACTTCGCTCTGCAGATGATCAAGGATGCTTTCGGCAAAGAGGATCCGACCACGGCGCAGCACGATATGCCGGTGGAAGAGTTTGTCCGCATTTTTGCCCCGCTGAAGCCGGCCTTCATCCACCACCCGGAGACCAAGCGTTTAATCCAGGCTATGCTGACGGATTTCGGCTGCGACATGGAGACCACCTATCTTGATGTGCCGCGTCTGCGGGCCGTGACTTCGGATGCTTACCTGACTTCCGGTGTTGGCTATGCTCACCATCTGCACCGGGATACCTGGTACTCGGCGCCCCTGTGCCAGCTGAATTGGTGGTTGCCGATCGTCGAGATCGACACCGAGAGTTCCATGGCCTTCCATCCACGGTATTGGAATGAGCCAGTGAAGAACGGCTCCAGCA
>JBARKD010000766.1:0-3226 GCA_049800615.1 Acidobacteriaceae bacterium
GCGAGTGAATGAGGCACCCCCGGCGCAAGTTGCTGGCCAACTCATACCTCTCTCAACAGGGCGCTTTACAGGGGAAGTGCATAAGACGAGTGGCCGCGCCACAGTCTATCGGCAGGCAAACGGGATACGAGTATTGCGATTGACCGACTTTTCCACTTCTAACGGACCCGCATTACACGTCCTGCTTGTAGACGGAAAATACTCAGATGCCGGCAAGAACTTCGCCCTGGCTACGATCAAAAATGTTGATCTAGGAGACCTGAAAGGAAATCAAGGCAATCAGGATTACCTCCTTCCGAACGGCACTAATCTACAGGAACTCAACACGGTGTTGATCTATTGCATGCGCTTTCACGCAACTTTCGGTACCGCACCCCTTGAGGAATTCTGACCCACTTTCGGCCTTATGTAAAGAACCCTTAACAAATGTGAAATCTACACCTCGAAGCACGCTTCCGATACGTTCAATCTCGGCAATTTTTTCGGAGATCCTCTTGTGCTCCTCGCTAGTGTGGAAGATAGAGAAGCGGTATCTTGATCCGCGATCTTTTCGCTTATGATCGAGCGTCAGTCGGGCGTGGATCTGGAAGAACTAACCCAGATTCTGCGGGTAGGTCTGATTATTTGGGTTCGAAGACAACTTCAATGGATTCAGCATGCCCGGATGGTTTCGGTCGTGGTCGTTGCTGCTTCGTCGCCAGAATAGCCTACACGGGTCGGAGCCTATAATTCTCGACAATGATTTAGCGCTGCGTTGCGATCAAGCTCATTCAATCGATCAGCTACTCAGAAAACTGAGGATCGATCTCAACAGCGGAGACATGGTCGAAGTAATTGCTTATTGTCTTCAGACCAACGCCGACTAGAACTTCAAGCAGCTGATCATCGCCACAGGCAGTTCATGCCAATGCAGCAGGTCTCGACTGACCGCGTGGCCCCAACTCATGTGTCCCCATTGATCGCCGAAATGGTTGTACTGGAAGAACAGATGGTATTCTCCACGGAAGTAGACGAGGCCGTTTGGATCATTTGTCCAGTTCAAGCGCGGTGAGAAATGCACCTGAGGACGATAAGGCTGGTCATAAGCGGAAACTTGTCCTTTGGCGGCTACACCGTACAAAGCCACCATTCGGCGCAAACAATCCATTCATAAACTCTCACGTTGACCACCATTTAGTTCCTTTTTCGACGCTCTAATCGGCCTGCTAAATCTCCAACTTACTCCGAGAGGTTCTAACTCTTCACGACCGGGAAAATCGTAACTCGCAACTGCGTCGAGCCATACGGCTGCAGAGTGATCTTTTCCACGGTTTCACTTACCTTACTGGTGCTCACTTCGGGCAGGCAGGGGGTGAATTTCTGCGCCTTGTTGTCCGGGTTGATTTCGAGTTCCCAATCCTCGATTTCTTTCGCCGGAGCTGTCAGGCAAATGGGCGGATTCGCCCACGGATCGAGCGCTTCTTCGGCCGTAACCGTCCGCTTTTTCACCTCGATACTCTCCGGCTTTGTCTTGTCCAGTGCAAGCCCATAATTCCATGCGCTGGCTGGCATGGCCTCCAGGCTAGGAAACTCCGGCGTCGTGTACTTGCACTCCACCTTAGAGGTCCAGTTCTCCTTGATCGGCAAAGCATAGACGATCGGCCCGCCCACTCCGCAAAAAGAAGTACATGTAGACCTTATGGGAAGGACGGTCGTATCGGGACATGTGGTGAGTATGGGAGAATAAAAGGAGAAGCGATCCACAGGGCGCAAGATTGAGTCTCCAACATCTAGGCCAAAGGGGCGGATGGTGATGGGCGCGCATCAGGGTCTTTAGGCAGGAGCCCGCAGATGCCGCACAGGATTGTTTATTAGCCCATTCCATTTTCTGAATTCTCAAGCCCTATCTGAACAGTTGAATATCTTCGCACGTTTTGGCTCGTTGGCATTAACCATGCGCCGATACCCGCCACCTCAGGCTCTTGAGACCCGAGCACCGGGTACGCCGTCGTTGCGAAGCCAGGATCGCAGACTACAAATCAATCCCTGGTTGGGGCAAGTGGGCTATGCTCTGGAGGGAGGATTCATGGATACGAACGACATTGTTCTCGCGATCGACGCAGAGATCTCACGACTGCAACAGGCGAAGGCACTCTTGACTGATACGTCCAGCCTCACCCATGCAAAGCGGAAACCAGGCCGACCGGCCGCTGCGTCTGGGAGCGGCAGAGCAACCAGCTTCAATCCGGCGGAATGTGATACCCAGCCCAGAAAGCGCCTCGGACTGAGTGCCGCAGGTCGTGCAAGGATCGCCGCTGCACAGAAGGCCCGATGGGCCAGGTTCAAAAAGGCCGCCCAGTGATGCCCGGCTCGCTGCACAAAAGCGAAAACTCTGGCAGTTTCCGCGTATTAAGGGCGGAAGAGATGGGGTTGTCATGATACGAGGCACTTTCCAATGGACCGCTTTCGTGGTCGGTTTCGGCGTTCTAGGCATCTGCAGCAGGTGGTTGATACAGCGACGCGCTTGGAATCCGCATTCCCGATCGAATGAGAATGAAGCGATGCGTCGTCACGTTAACAGAAACTATGACTAGAAAGCTCAACGTCTGTGGCAGATGGTTCAAGAGACAGGTGACGTGAAGCTTTTGGTTCGCTTGTTCGCGGCTCCATGAGGTCTGATAATGCGCGACCTGCTAGTAAATGACCTAATCACCACTAAAACAGTCAGTTAGGGTGTCTGATAAGAAGTCTTCTGTCAAGTGAACCGGGAAAAGCTCCGAGACTCGCCGCTGACTCGGGAGCTTTCGGGTGCGGTTCAGCAGCTTCGCAGCTTCTCATACGTGGAAGGGCCAAATTATTGCTCACCGATACATTGGCCTCTTCAGGAGGTCTGTGTAATGTCAAAAGATCCGACCGGCTCGGCCGCGAATAGCCTGATCCACTGTGCAAAGAAGGGGTCCTCAAAGCGCATTCGTATGCCGTTGCCGGATTCCTCTTCGCGCAGGATGTTCCGATCGATCAGAGCTCCCAGGGACCTTCGCACCGTGGATGGCCCTTTACCCAGGGAACGAACAACCTTCATCGATTGAAGATTCACACCGCGCTGCTGAACGACTGCCAGCAGAGTTCGTTGCTGAATGGACGTCAGCGCCGTCCAAAGCTGCGTGTAGAACGGATCATATTGCCGGACCAGGAGTTCGAGCGCCTGCCTGACTACTACCTCTGTCAGAACTGTGGACTTGACGGA
>JBARKD010000767.1:0-2952 GCA_049800615.1 Acidobacteriaceae bacterium
GGTCTTCACCATCCGTAGCAGCCGTAGATTCTTATCAACCTGCAGTGTCAGCTTGGCCCCGATACCGTCGCGGTTGGAACGGGTGCCGGCCAGCTTAACCCGCAGCATGTCGTTTTGATTGCCGTTCTCGTTGCACAGCAGCCGTGCCGGGCCATTGGCTTCCGTAACCACCAGGTCGAGATCGCCGTCGTTGTCGAAATCCCCATAAGCAGCGCCCCGCCCTACCACCGGTTTCTGCAGTGCTGGACCTAACTGGGTAGACATGTTTTCGAATTGACCTTTTCCGCGATTACGAAATATCAGGGCGGGTTCCGCATATTTGAGATGCGGCTGAGTCACGCTGATGTCGTCGGCAACATGACCATTCACAGCCAATACGTCCAACAGGCCATCAAGGTCGTAGTCGAAAAAGAAGGTGGTGAAGGTAAGCGACTGCAACGACCAGCGGTCAATGCCTGTTGCTTCGGAGGCGGAGGTATACAAACCTGAGCCGTCGGTGCGGTAGAGCGCCATCCCTTCGTTTGTAAAGTTACCGATCACCAGGCCAGGATGGCCGGAGTTGTCATAGTCGCCGTTATCGACTCCCATGCCCGCCCGGGTCGCCCCGGCGTCGCTGTAGGCCACACCGGCCTGCACAGCAACGTCAGAGAAAGTGCCGTTATGGTTGTTGCGATAGAGCTTATTCGGCTGGGTGTCGTTGGTTACCAGCAGATCGAGCCAGCCATCGTCGTCATAGTCCACTAGAGCTATGCCGAGTGACTTGCTGGCCGCATCGAGCAGCCCTGCTCGCTGAGTGACATCTTCGAAGGTTCCATCTCCGCGATTGTGGTAAAGCCTCGCGCTCTCGCCTTTGTAAACCTGCGGTGTGCAATAGGATTTGTTTTTTGTGTCGAGGGAGCAGAACTGATCCTTGGCTAACGACCATTCCACGTAATGGGCCACAAAGAGGTCGAGCTTGCCGTCGTTGTCGTAGTCGAACCACACGGCGCCGCTGGAAAATCCGCCGCCTGCGAGTTTCGCGTGGGCGGTCACGTCGGCGAAGCGGCCGTTGCCTAGATTGTGGAACAGGTGGTTGGCGCCGACCGCGGTGATGTAGATGTCGTCTTTGCCGTCGTTGTCATAGTCGCCTACGGCGCAGCCCATGCCATACATCTCAAGTGCCAGGCCTGCCTGCCGGGTGCGGTCGGTGAAGGTTCCGTCTCCGTTGTTGTGGTAAAGAGCGGGGTAGTTTTTGGATGAGCCATGACCTGGCCAATCCATGGAGTTCACAAACAGGATGTCCTGAAATCCGTCATTGTCGTAATCCAGCACACAGACCCCACTCCCCATCGTTTCGGGGAGATATTTCTTTCCGAAGGCGCCGCTGTGGTGGCGAAAGGAAATTCCCGAAGTTGCGGTGGCGTCGACAAATCGAATCGGGCCGGAGGGGCGCTGCGCAGATGCGGTCGATATCAGGGTCCCCAGCAGGCAGCAAGTAAGAGAGCGCCACAAGAGTTCAGGCATGCGCGACCAGAAGACGGGCACGGCGGGCATCCATCCACATTTCCAGAAGCATGGCCGTAGGTCCCACCAGGAAGAGGGCGTAGAACGGTGCATATACCGCCTGGTGGAGGCGCAAGACCATTTCGACCGCGGCCACGGCAAACACGGTCACGCACTGGCCGGTCTTCGAGCGAACGGTCGTCCGAGGATCGGTAATCATGAAAAAGATGAATAACTGGTACATGGGTCCGGTAATGGGAGAAATTTCCGAGCTCCAGGGATCGCCCGTGATCCAGCTGCGCAGCAAAGCGAACCCCAGGAATGATAAGACGTAGGTCGCACTGATATGAAAGCGCCGCAAGCGCCAGATGATCGCCGAGCCGAGGGTCCAGATCACGATCATCGGCCAGACAAAATTGCCCCACTGGATGCTGAGACCGGCCACCGTGCCGGAAGCGAGGATGAACATGGCAACGATACCGAAGTTGGACGGGTTCCAGATGTGGCGATCGTGGACGCGCAGCACATACTTCGAGGTGATGGAAATCAGCGCGCAGAGGGCATAAGGCCAGAAGGCGGGCGAACGCACCAGGATGCCGACGCTGATGCCGGTGATGTAAGCACTAACCAGGTTTGGCCACTTGCCGAGGTAAATGCGCGACAGAATCAATTCAGCGACAATGCTGGCGCCAATCGCCAGTAAGGTACGGGTGTAACTTTCAAGGATGCCGTAGGAAAGTTGGCCTACCAGCAGGACACAGGAGATCAGCAGGGGGGAAAGATAGCGGTTGGATGGGCTGAAGAATCGCTTCCAGGCCGCCTGCAGCCTTCCCGGTTGCGTGATGCTAACGCTGGAACTCATTCAGCCTCCGTCACATTGTAGAGCTTTCCGGGGACCAGATTCTCGATGGTTTGCACTTTTCCCGACGGCCACCGGATGACCGCCTTCTCGATCTGCGGATTCGTTCCCAGCCCAAAATGCAGCCGGCGATCGTTCTGCGCCGCAAACCCGCTTCCCCCGGAAACCTGCTGTACCTGTTGCTGGCCATTCCAATAGAGAGTGACCTGCGCCCCGATCGCACTGCGATTGCTCCGGGTTCCAAGGAGCGAAAACTCGACCCACTCGTTGCCTTGCTTGACGGTGTTCTTGTAAATCAACAATGGACCGAGCTGGTTGGCCACCACCACATCGAGAACGCCTCGGTTCCACAGATCCGCCATCGCCACCGAGCGCCCGTCATAGGTATCGGTTGCTCCGACCGCCTGGGCGACATCCACAAACTTTGCCGCGCCATCGTTCATCCATACTTTCTTTTGCTGATAGCCCGATAGGCTGCGACCATCCATCGCCGGCCAGTTGGCCGCGTCTCCTATAATCTTGCTGTTGCCGCCCGCAACCCTGGAAAAGTCATACCAATAACTCTTGGTGCGGCTGAGCGAAACGTATCCATTGGTGAGATAGAGATCGAG
>JBARKD010000768.1:0-4669 GCA_049800615.1 Acidobacteriaceae bacterium
GGCCGCGCCCGCGCCGGCGAGAAAATACAGCTTGTTGTTGGGCAGGAGCCTTGCCGGCTCAGCGTCGCGGGCGACCGAGAGCGTGTCCGCGGCCAGCAATTCGAGGAAAGGATCGTCGCCTCTATTCTCCCGGTCGTCGAAGGTGACCAGCCGCTGTTGGAAGTCGGGATGAGCCGATTCTGCCACCTCTGCCACGCGGCGTCGCGTCAGGCGGCGCAAAGGCAGCGCCAGAGCAAGCGCCGCCGCGCAGGCGAGCGCGATCAGCAGCAGGGAGCGGGCGCCCGCGAGGCCGTGCAGCGGAAAGGCAAATTGATTGAGTATCAGAACGAGAAGAATGGTGGTAACGAGCGCAGTGGCGGTGACGATTGCCACGCCACGCAGCGAAACACCCAGGCGCAACCGCTGGTGCAATTGCCGGATATAGAGGTTGAGCGTGTCCCGGTTGCTCATGCCTGCTCCCTCTGTGTGCCGAGGTACTGGCTGGCAACGATGGACTCGGCAACCGCCGCCACCAATACAAGGAGCATAACGTACCACCAGATGCTATGGGCGGGATTTTTTTCCCGGTTGATACCGGACGAAGCGGCAGTCGCCGGAGGGGAAGGTCCCTTGCCCCACAAGGCAAGCATTTCGCTGGGAATGGGCTCCAGGTTTGACTCGCGGCGATCGGGATTCACCCCCAGCAACGCCTCCCGGCCGTTGGCGAAACGGATGTGATAAAAGCCCGCGTGGCTCAACTGGAACGACTGCGCTGTGGCTGCTTCCGCGAGCGACAAGGCTCTCCTGCCATCCGGACCAATAATTTCAACTCCTTCCGATGGTGCGCCGCCGGCGGATGCGCGCAGGGCAACGAACGAGTCGACCAGCCTGCTGCCGCTGACGCTGTCGCTGCCTGAAAAATAGCGTGCTGTCCTGTCAACAAAAGCTACGAATGCAGGACGAACCGGCAGATCGTTGGTGAGGTTGTCAAAGCCGGAAGCGAAAAGCAGCACGTGCCCCTCACCGATCTGTTTCTCCAGGAGCAGGGGAGTGGAATCGGTGAGCCTGGCTATTACGCGGGACTGGGCAGGATCGACAGCCGCAACGTAATAGAACTTCGCGTCGGTCCAGGCGGTATTGTTCGTCACGGCATGGGCAAGATCGGTTTGTCCCACGGTGGCGTAACCGTCGCGGTTATAGATATGGGCGTCGGAAGTATTGCCGCCGAAGACGGGAATGTGCGCATGGTGCGCCCCTGATGTTCCGGCCGCGATGAGAACGTTGCCGCCGTCGCGCACGTAGCGTGACAGGGCATTCTCGAAGATCGACGGCAGAGCAAGGGCGTCGGAGAGGACCACAAAGGCATATTTCGAGGGTGCGATGTCGGCGGACTTTTCGCTGTCGATCGCCTGTAAATTGAACGATGCCTGTGTCCCCGCGGCCAAAGCGGCGGCAAAGTAAATCGGCGAGCGGCGGTCGTTGGCCTGATGCACAAACAGGACGCGTTCCGGATCCGAGTGTTTTACGGAGAAGACGCTGAGATCGTCAGCGGGGAATCCGTCGGCAGAGTCGATCCGGACCTCGCAGCGGCTGAGCCCATACGGCACGTCCAGCGGTTGGAACTCAACCATAGCCCGGCCATCCGCGGGTACATCGACCTTGCGCGTGGAGATGATCTTGCCATTGACCAGCAGCGACACAGTCCGGGATGCGGCTGGAGTTCCATGGCCGGCGATGACCGCCTGCACACGCGATTTCTTGGGATCTTTAGGATCGGCAAGTTGGGCCGGGGCATCGATGCTCTCAACGGTCCAATTCGGAGTGGCGACTGCGCCCACCGGGTGCAGTTCGACCGACACATTGGGCGGCAGCTCGACGTCACTGAAATTCGCAGGCATGCCGCTTCTTTGCATGTCGCTGAAGAGGTGCAGCTCGACGGGCGTGCGCACGGATTGCACCAGGGCACGGACGCCCTGGGCCAACTCGCCCAGGTTTGCCCGCGAATCTCCCGGCTCAATACTCTCCAGTGCGGAACGCAAAGCTGCCTGATCCTGAATCGGTTGTGTGAGGACCGCCAGCCGGCCGCCCAGGGCCATGACCTCGGCCGGCCGCGATCTCGGCCGGGAAGCCAGCACCTGCAAAGCGGCCTGCTTTGCCTCGGCAAACCGCGTGCCCGCTGGGGTGGAAGTGCCGGCCTTCATGCTGAAAGAGTTGTCGACCACGAGCAGGAGAAGCGTGTCGCTGGAGCGGGTGGCCGGCCGCCGGATAAATGGATTGGCAAACGCCAGCACCAGCAGAAGAACCAACGCTGTGCGCAAAGCGAAAAGCAACAGGTAGCGCAGACGTCGATGGCGGGTCGAACTTTGAATGCCACGCTCGAAGAACATCAGGGAACTGAATTTCAGCGGGGTGGTGATGTGACGCCGTAGAAGATGGATGTACACCGGTAAGCCAAGTGCCCCCAGGCCGAGCAGGAACCATGGACTAAGAAACCCCATCAGTTGCCTCCGTGGCGAATGGCGAGATACTGGCGCAGTGTCGTATCCAGCGGCTGATCGGTTACGAGCAGGTGGTAGTCCATGCCGGCGCCGCGGACGCGGTCCTTGAGTTGTTCCAGATGGTCATCGATTTTGCGAACGTACTCGTGCCGGGCATATTCCGGAATCACTTCCATATGCTGGTCGGTTTCGAGATCGATCAGGATCGCGGGTCCCCGCAGCTCCGGCCTTATCTCTTTGGGATCGAGAACGTGGAAGAGCACGACCTCGTTGCCGTGGTAGCGCAAAGGCTCAATGGTGCGCACGATCGAAGCCGGGTCTTCATAGAAATCGGAGAACATGATCACGATGCCGCGGCGCTGCAACAGGTTTTGAAAATGG
Source organism: Acidobacteriaceae bacterium (assembly GCA_049800615.1). Taxonomy (GTDB): domain Bacteria; phylum Acidobacteriota; class Terriglobia; order Terriglobales; family Acidobacteriaceae; genus PALSA-350. Next base: position 2,859 of record JBARKD010000768.1, read on the forward strand.
AGGAGCGGCTTGGTGAAGTCGGTGCGGGCGCGCGGCTCGGCCTGCTCCAGGCCGGCCAGTAAGCGATGGAGTTGTCCCTGCCGGGTCGAGGGACGAATGTAGTTGCGCACCTCATCGTCAAACACAATGAGTCCCGCGGCGTCGCGCTGGTTGTGAATGGCGAGATAGAAGAGCGAGGCGGCAGCGAAGCGGGCGTAGTCCATCTTGCTGGGCCGCTGCGGGGCCGCGCTGTAATCCATAGAGTTGCTGGCGTCGAGCAGGATGGTGAGCTGGCTGTTAGTTTCGCCGCGATAGCGTTTAAGGTAAGCGCGCTCCGTGCGGGCGAAAAGGTTCCAGTCGACGTGGCGCAGATCGTCTCCGGGCGTATAGGCGCGGTACTCGGCGAACTCCGAGCTGAAGCCAAAATCGGGGGAGCGGTGAAGACCGGCGACGAAGCCGTCGACCACAGTTTTGGCCAGCAGGTCGAGGCTGCTGATACTGGCAAGCACACCGGGATCCAGAAAGCGCTGCAGCATCAGGCCTCCCGGGGTGGCGGCATGTGCTCGATCAGGCGGCGGAGAATCTCATCCGCATCCACGCGCTCCGACTCGGCATGAAAGTTGAGCAGGATGCGGTGGCGCAGTACGGGAATGGCAAGAGCGGTAACGTCCTCATAGGTGACGTGATAGCGGCGGCGGGAGAGGGCGCGTGCTTTGGCCGCGAGCACGATGAACTGGGCGGCACGAATACTGCCACCGTAGTTGACATATTTCTTAACGAAATCGGGCGCGATGTCGTTCTTGTACCGAGTGGCGCGGACCAGGTTAACGACATACTTCGCCACCGGCTCGGCAATGGGCACCATGCGGACCAACTGCTGAAAGTCCAGCAATTCTTCCGCGGTGGTGACGGCTACGACTTTGACTACCTTGGTCGTCGTCGTCAGATCCACCACCTTGAGCTCGTCGCCGGCGCTGAGATAGTCGAGGATGGTGTTGAAGAGAAAGCGGTCCAGTTGGGCCTCGGGCAGAGGGTACGTGCCTTCCAGCTCAATCGGGTTCTGGGTTGCCAGGACAAAGAATGGTGCGGGCAGAGCATACATGTGACCGCGTACGGTGCAGGATCGCTCCTGCATGGCTTCCAGCAAGGCAGCCTGAGTCTTGGGCGGCGTGCGATTGATTTCGTCGGCCAACAGGATATTGCCGAAGATGGGACCCTGCACGAATGTCCACTTGCGGTGACCGGTGGTCATATCCTCTTCGATAATGTCGGTGCCCGTGATGTCGGAGGGCATCAGGTCCGGCGTGAACTGGATACGGCGGAAGGTCAAGCCCAGGGTTTCCGCGATGGTGCGAACCATGAGCGTCTTTGCGGTGCCGGGAAGGCCGGTAATGAGGCAATGTCCACCGACGAACAGCGCAGTGAGGATCTGATCCAGGACGTCCTCCTGGCCCACAATGACCTGGTGCACCTGGGACAGGATGCCGTCGCGGACCGCATAGAACCTTTCGATGCGCTGCTGCAGTTGGGCTGCGTCCTGGCTAAGTTCAGGAGTTGTTACCATCGGCAATGTCCTTCCTCTCGGTTAGGTAATTGTGGGGCGGCAAAATGACTGCGGATCTCTCCACTTCGGTCGAGATGACAATTCTGTTGTTGGGGAAGCCGCGCGTTTCCAGCCGGAACGCGAAAGCATGGTTGCATTGACCTTTGTGGGCAGGAAAGCGAACCGCAGATCTCTCCACTTCGCTACGCTTCGGTCGAGACGACAATTTCGTTGCCAGGAGGTCGCTTAGTTTCCAGCCGGCAATGCGAAAAACTTGCTTGAGCTGTAC
>JBARKD010000769.1:0-5814 GCA_049800615.1 Acidobacteriaceae bacterium
GTGGTGACCCAGCTGGTCTGTCCGTAATCGAGCCCGTAGGTTTCGATTCGCACCTGGCGGTATACATCGGAGTCGAAATTCCCGTATTCACCGTCGTAGAGCTCGACTTTGCTACTCATGGCGCCCCCCTAAGAGCCAACTCAGACTACTCCAGGGCAGGCTTTTCTTGAAATAAACAAGCGCCGCCAATCAGGACAGTCCTTAATCCTTCGCCGCGTAATCCAATTCCAGGAAAATGGTTTGCTCGATCATGATCCTGCCCCTTTTCGTCGCGCGATGGGGGACGCTGTGCGTCCTTGTGGCGGGCGCGATCTTCTCGCTCGTCCTCGCCCTTTACCTGCGCCAGGCGACGACAGATGTGCGCGCGCGGATGACAAAACGGCTGGAGGAGCGGGAAAGAACCAACCTCGAAATCGAGGACTCCCTGCTGCAAACCGTGGAGGGACTCATCCTGCGCTTCCAAATCGCCGCTGACGGTATTCCGCGGAATGACCCAGCCCGAGGAACGCTGGAAGCGGCTTTGGCGGAATCCGAGGAAGTCTTGGAGCAGTTGCGTGCGCGCGTCCTGGGATCGAGCACAAATGCCGTCTCGAGCGAATTGCCGCAAGCCTTTGCGGCGTTGTGCCTGGAGTTTAAGCGCGAGTATCCGGCGGACTTTAGCGTGGTGGTGAACGGCGAGCCCAGAGAACTACAACCGATGGTGAGGGACGAGGTCTACCGGATCGGCCGCGATGCGATCGCCAACTCTTTTCAGAGTGCCGCCCCAGGGAGATACGAAACGGAAATCAACTACGAATGCACCCGTTTGCGCATAAGATTTCGCCATGATGGCCGCAGTCCGAACGAAACGGATCCCAGCGCTAGCCGGAAGCCCGGAAGCTGGGGGTTGCCCGGAATGCAGGAAAGGGCGCTCAGGATCGGGGCGAATCTTGAAGTCTGGAGCCGGTCCGGCGTAGGAACGGAGGTAGAGCTGCGCGTGCCTGCATCGGTTGCCTATCGCGACCGCGAACGGACTTCGCGCTGGCACTGGTTATGCCGGCTGGCCTCTCCCGGCCGCTAACTCACTTCCCAATCGGAGGGCTCTTGCGCTCACGGCGGCCCTCGGAACAATCTAAGTCGTTTATTTTGTACAAGGTGGCCAAGCCTTAGATCTAAGTCGTTTAAATTCTACAAGGTGGCCAAATCTTTTAATTTCCCGCCCCCATAACTCGTTTAGGGGTTTCGGACAGACTCGTTCGCACACTTGGGGTGATGCCCGGTAACCCGTCAACTCGCGCACGACGATATAGATCCCAGTTGAGGTCATTTCGGACCAGCGACAAAGCAAAATATTCTTGGTCCCAGGATTTCATCCTGGGCTATTTTTAGCGATTTTTAGCCGTCCCTTCGGGACTTAGTGCGCGGTTGACGGCGGGGCTGAAAAAGCCCGCCCCTTCAAAAACAAAGGGAGGACAATTCTTTTGACTGTGCCGCGAAGTGCATGATACCGTTTCGGCGTAATAATGAAATCTCCATTGCATAATGTGAACGGTTCAACCAACGGTCCGAAGCGAAAAATTTTGGCCGCCGCCCTGATTGCCGGCGCCATCGTTGCCATCCCTTTAACCAACAGCCATGGCCAGCAGGCAGCCTCCCCTTTGAGCGGGCCCAGCTTCATCCCCGATGGCGGCGGATCCACACTGGCCGGCTGGCACACGCTGGGACAGGCTTCCTGGCAGGTGGAAAATGGCGACATCGTCGCCAAGGGAACAAACGGCGCCGGCTGGCTGGTCCTCGATCGCTCGTTTCAGGATGCAGCCCTTTACACCGCTTTTCAATGCTCAGGTTCGTGCGATACGGGGGTTTTGTTTCGTCTGCGCTCAACACCCGAGGGCATGAAGGGATCCTTCCTCCGTATCGAGGGCAGCGATCTCAAGGCATTCAACCTTACCCTCGACCGTGACGGCAAGGAAATCCAGCGCAGCGAATTGCGTTCTGCCGGAGGGCAAATCCGCTTTGCTCCACCCCCGCCCGACCCGTCTGCTCCGCAGCTTCCCCTCCACTTTCCTACGCTCCCCAGCGCTCCTCCCGGCGTCACCATACCCATCAGCCGTCCCAGGCAGGGCGTCCGCGAAGGAGAGTGGAACGAGGTGGAACTGCTGCTGGACGCCGACATCCTGCGCGTTTTCATGAACGACGGCGGCGGGTACGCAAGTGTGGCGACAGAGGAGATGAATGGCTACGGTCCTGTAGCCCTATACGTAGGCAAAGATTGCGAGGTCCGATTCAAAAATCTCGCCTATAAGGACCTCGCCATGAAGAAGGATCCGCCGGAGGAAGTGGGACGCGGCTTCCGCATGCAGCGCCTTAGCCCTTTCTATTACGGTTGGTCGGCTGCCGCCGCGGATTTCAATCGCGACGGCAAGATGGATATCGTTTCCGGCCCGTTCATCTACTTCGGCCCCGACTACCTGACGTCTCGCGAGATCTATCCCGCGGCAGCCTATAACGCTTCCAGCCAATACTCCATGAACGATTGGGTCGAGCACGCCTACGACTTTACCGGCGACGGTTGGCCCGACGTCCTGACCACCAGCCACGCCGGGGGTGGAAAGGACGGAGCCATACTCTACGTCAACCCCAAGGGCGAATCGCGGCGTTGGGAAAAATACAAAGTGGTGCCCGTGATTCAAAGCGAAGAGACAGTGCTCAAGGATGTGGACGGCGATGGTAAGCCGGAGTTGGTGTATGAGGCGGAAGGATATATGCGCTACGCCAAACCCGACCCGGCAAACCCCACCGGCGCCTGGATAATCCATACCATTTCCGAGAAGGGCCCCTGGCCCGCTCACGGGATAGGCGCCGGCGACATCAACGGCGATGGCCGGGTGGATATCGTCGGGGCTGACGGCTGGTGGGAACAGCCTCCGCCAGGCAGCGGCGATCAGCTATGGAAATATCATCCGGTGGCTTTCGGAAGTTGGAGTCGAGCTTCCCCCGGCGGCAGCGAGATCGGAGTTTACGACGTCAACGGGGACGGATTGAACGATGTCGTCACCAGCCTGCAGGCCCATGGATGGGGGCTTGCCTGGTTTGAACAAAAACGCAACCAAAACGGCGACATTACCTTCGTGAAACACATGGTGATGGACAACTACAACAGCAAGAACGCCGGCGGGGTGACGTTTTCTGAGCTGCACGGTACGGCAATTGCGGATGTGGATGGCGACGGCATTCCCGACTTCATCGTGGGCAAACGATTCTGGTCGCACCTGGATGATTATTTCGATTCCGATCCCTATGGCCCTGCGGTTCTTTATTGGTACAAGACAGTTCGCAACCCAAAGGCGCCGGGCGGTGCGGAGCTTGTTCCACACCTGATCCACAACCGGTCCGGCGCAGGATCGGACGTACTTGCCGTCGATTTGAACGGCGACGGAAGGATGGACATTATTACTTCCACCAGAAGTGGGACTTATATCTTTTGGGGAGAGCGGGCAGACAAAGCGTCCGGCAAAGGTCGCTAGACGGTGACCAGGCGCCCCGACCCCAGTCGGAGCGCGCTGATTTAGTTCGTGTCGCAAATCATCTACGGTTTTCGCAAAATAGATCCTTGACTGTGCTTTCCGGCGCATGATAGCGTGCCTCGGTGTGAATGCAACCATGATTGCATAATACGAACACACTCAACGACCGGAAACCCGGCTCTTGAGAATAAGAAGGGAACGTCGATGCAAAGACTTCGTGGATTGGCTGGTTGGGCGCTGATAGTGATCTCTGCGTGTTTTCTGTTATCTTCCTCCGCCGTTTTGGGCCAGGTCAGTACCGGAACCCTGGTGGGCTCCGTGACCGATCCCGCGGGCGCAACCGTGAACGGGGCAACTATAACGCTGACCAACGACGCCACCGCCGAAGCCCGTTCGGCAACTACGGACGGCGCCGGTAATTATCAATTCCTCAATCTTCCGCCCGCAACGTACAAGGTCGATATCGAGGCCACCGGCTTCAAGCACTACACCCGGGACGGGATCGTGGTGCAGGTGGATCAGACTTTTCGCGTGAACGCGGCCATGGAAGTGGGTACGGTGAGCCAGCAGGTCGTGGTTAACTCGCAAGCGCCCATCATGCAGACAGAAACCGCGTCCCTGGGCCAAGTGGTCGCCGGCAAGGCGGTGACCAACATTCCGCTGAATGGACGCAATGTGCTCGCCCTGGTGGCGCTGGTACCAGGCGTCGTGCCGCAGGGCAGTTCTTCCGGGAACCTGACCGGGCAGAATGTCTTCGCCGCGGGCAATTATCAGATCGGCGGGGGCAATGGGAACCAAAGCTCTGTGTTGGTCGACGGTGCGCCGGTGAACACTTCCTATGGCAATACGGTGGAGCTGGTCCCGGACCAGGATGTGATCCAGGAGTTCAAGGTTCAGACCAATAACAACACCGCCGAGTTTGGCATGTACACGGGCGGTGTGATCAACATGGCGACCAAGTCGGGGACTAACGCCTTCCACGGCACGGTTTACGAATTCTTCCGCAACACGGTTCTGAACTCCAACGATTTCTTTGCCAAGCGCAACAATACCGGCAAGCAGCCGTTTCACCAAAACCAGTTTGGCGGCAATCTGGGCGGCCCGATCAAGCGCGACAAAATATTCATCTTTGGCGATTACCAGGGCTACCGGCAGGCATCGGGCAAGGTCTATGTCTACAACGTGCCCACGCTGGCCATGCGGCAGGGAGATTTCTCCGCGACGGGAAACAAGATCTATGACCCTCTGACCACGTGCGGCTACAACGGCAATCCGGCCTGCACTCCGGCGCAGCTTGCCGGCACTGCTCCCACGCGTACAGAATTTGCCAACAACATGATTCCCCAGGCCCGGTTCAGCCAGGTAGCTCAATCACTCATCAATTTTCCCTACTGGGCGGCGCCCACCGTCAGCGGCGCAGCCCTGAATGGCCAGGGGATCAACGATTTCTCGCGATTCGGTAATTCCGGCGGCGTGAACGATCAATACACCGGCCGCGGGGATCAAAATCTCAGCTCAAAGCAGACGTTATTCGAGCGCTACACCTGGTGGAGATCGCAAAACCACGGCGCGCAACCCTATAACAATGGCCTGATCAGCGGCGACCCAATCTCGCCGGAGGCGTTCACCACACAACAAATCGTGATCGGCGATACCTACGTCATCAATCCCACAGCCATCGCCGACCTTCGCGTTGACTACCTGCGCTGGAATTACAAACGGACGCCTGGAACCCTGGGCTACGATGAGACGAAGTTGGGATTTCCTTCCTACTTCGGCCAAGTCGCGCAATATAACGGCTTCTCGCCGTCGACTACGCTGCCGGCTATCCTGATGGCCAATCCGAACTATAACAACGTAGGCACCGGGTTGATTTTTTCCATCAACAACAACTACGTAATCGCACCAACCTTTAGCAAGACGGTGGGCCGGCACACGCTCAAGTTCGGGGCCGATCTTCGTCGCTTGGAAATGGATTATTTCCAAAACAACTCTCCCGGCGGTGTCTTCACCTTCGACAATGTGTTTACCGGGTCGAGCGCTGCAAGCCCCGGCAGCACTGGCAACCCATTCGCGTCGTTCCTGTTGGGTTACGTGAGTGGCACTTCCGTGAGTGGCACGTCGCAAACGGTCCAGATCGCGCCTCCGACTTTTCAAACCATTTACTACCAGGGCTATTACGCACAGGACACATGGCAGGCGACCAACAAACTGACGCTCACCCTGGGCCTGCGCTACGAGATCCCCGGTGTATATGTCGCGCGTCACGGTTATGCCGATACTTTCAATCCCACGGAAACCAACCCGA
>JBARKD010000770.1:0-3333 GCA_049800615.1 Acidobacteriaceae bacterium
CTCGTCCAACCAAGCCTGATCTTCCCTGTCCCGTGCGAGTTCATTAGTCCGAGCCTTCCTCACTGTTCCGTGATTCGTCCTCTGACCGACAAGTTCGGTGGCGGCGTGGCTACCATTGCAAGCTTCACCGCCGATGGGCTCTTCTATGGCCAATCCAAGGAGTTCTTAAATGTAGTCAACCGGATTGCGGCAGAGGCTGATGCGGCCGTGCGGCAAACCTAATCGCTACCAGCAGGTCTTGAAACACCTGGCTTCCAAAACACCAATGGCGCACCCATGCACAAGCCGCCTCGCGGAATGAGCTGGCTTGTACATGGGCAATCCTGGTCCAGGAAATTCAACTGCACCCCCTTTGCTGACCGCGGCGCGCTTCTTTTCGCCTCAAAGTTCAGCGTGGAGGAAAACGGGATCAACGCCGGCATTCCCGGCCGGCCACTCATCTGTGTCCACTGTTTCTCGATGGGCCACGCAAACAGCTGCCGGGGAAAGTTTTCGTCGGGTATCTTCCATTGCGCGCAATACTGGTATTCAATCAGCCAGCTGGTAATTCGCTCTGCGGCTCCCTGATGGTGGATTTCGGCGATAAGCAGCGGGCGCTCCTCGGCAAAGAGCTTGGTTCCTCCGCGCAGGACCTCGTACTCGCCGCCCTCCACGTCGATCTTCACCACCTGTGGCGGAGGTTCACCCGCCAGCACAAGATCGTCGAGCCTGATTGCCGGCACGTTGATCAATGGACCGCTCCCCAGGACGGGCCGGTTTCCATCCGCTTCCACGCCTCCTTGCGATCTCTCTTTTGCGCCACGACGAAAGCAAACGCCTTCGACCGCAGTACGCGACCATACAGCGGCGTGAACCACGTGCAGGCGGTCTTTCAACCCATTGCGTGCACGATGGTCCTTTAAACGAGCGATGTTCTCGGGGTCGCCGTCGAAGGCTACGACGCGGCCCCGCTCGCCCACCAGCAGAGCTGCTCCGAGAGCCATCGTGCCCACATGAGCGCCTATGTCATAGAAAACATCTCCTGGGCTCACCGCGGCTAGAATCGCATTCTGCACTTCGGGGTCATGCTCGCCACGCCAAATCGCCGTCTCTCCAGGAAGACGGAGCCGCATCCACAATCCCTGAGATAAGCCGGATTTAACCCGCACCCAAACCTGCACATTGGACAGAAAACACGTTCCAACCCATCGCTTAAGTTGGTCGAGCCCTCGTCCTGCGCGGGGCCACCGTCGCAATACGCCTTCCGCCGCGGACTTCTTGAGTGCGGAGTAAATCCGATAAAGCAGGGCGTAAAGGTGGGCCATCATCGGAGAAATTGACCGGAATCTCTCCGCTACTCGACAACAATCTTGCCGGTCATATTCGGATGAATTGAACAGGAATACAAATAGGTGCCGGGCTTGGCGGCCGTAAAGGTGAACTTCTCGCCGGTACCAAGCACCTTGGATTTAAAGGTGGGGCCGTTGCTGACAACGGTATGCGGGATGTCATCGCTGTTCGTCCACGTGATCTCCGTCCCTGCCTTCACCGTGAGTGCCGCCGGCAAGAAGTTGAAGTTATCAATCTTGACCTCCGCCTTTCCCGCGGCCGCCGGTGCGGCGGCCACTCCCGGTGGCGTCACCTGAAAACTAATCAAAGCTGTCATCACCCAGGCTGCCAAACAAAAAATCCAATCAGTCTTACTCCGGCGACTCTTACTCATCCTTATCCTGATCATTTCTGCTCCTCTATTTCGAGTTCGCGCACGTTCCCCGGCGTCTCACTGTGCAGAACTTGCGGACCGCGGTTTTATTCCAACCGATTTCTCCACTGACCGACTTTTTCAGAACGGGCGTGAATAAAACGCGTGCCGGTCGGTTTACCGCTATGTGGGGTGCCACGGAGGCATCGCCAACTGCTCATGGCATCCATCAGGAGGCATTTCTCAAAGTTCGCAAGAATCTGGATGCGACTGCGCGCCCTCATAAGGCGTGTACGCGTCGGTCTGGAGCACTTGTATCCCGGTAAGGCCGGATGTTTGTGAAGTACGAGCTGCGCTGCGTGGCTACTGTTGTCGTCATCTCGACGTTGTCGTTGATTTGTGCCTATGCTTCTGCCTCGGCCCTGGACGACAGTCCAACTGCACTTGCCGCCCTCCGGGCCAAGGCGGACCAAGCCCAGCCTAAAGACAAGTGCTTTCTCTACGCCAAGCTCGTCAGCCAGATGACGGACCTGGCCGGTCGCCAGCTCAATTCTGGTAATTCCGGGCAGGCTTCGGAGACCCTCAAGCTGGTGCAACAGTACGCAGAGAAGATCCATATGGGCGTTGCCGATGACAGCAAGAAGTTGAAAGATGCCGAATTGCTCGTGCACCGCACCTCCTTTCGCCTTCAGGACATCCTCAGCGAAGCCTCGTATGAAGACCGGCAGACTCTGGAGGCGACGCTGAAGCGGTTGAATCAGGTTCAAACGCAGCTTATGACGCAGGTCTTCAAAAAGTAGAATGCGATTGAATCAACCTTCTTCCACGCATGAGGCGCCTCGATGCCACGGCCAATAATCAGGGCGCTGCCGCGAGCCGATCTTCCGCGAGCATCCCCGAATGCTCGGCCTACTGCGCCGAATGTGGAGGCGTGATGCTGTCTGTGTGGCAAGCGCCCTCCCAACATTTTCTCTGCACGCTGTGGAAATAATCTTTACGCAAACCAGTTTGGATACGTACAGACTTCTCACCTCAGCCCGTGGTCCTTCACGATTTGAGGTCAACGGATCAACCGGCTTACGTCCCGCACGCGCCGTAGGCGACTCGTGTCTTTTGGAGGAACGCTCATGGTTATACCCCCTCGGAGGAAGGTTCTCCTCTATTCTTGCCTGTTCGCGACATTGATCGCGTTGGGTGCCGGTGTCGTTGGAGTCGCAGCGAACTCAGCGACTGAAGCGCCGGCCGGGTTCAACACGCCCAGCTTTAACGGTGCAGCAAGCATCAACAATGGACTTGTTGAACCACCCGGAGACACGTTTGCTCGGGATCAGGCGGTCTATGAGGAAAACGAATCCGTCGCGGCTGGTCTTGGACCTGTATACAACGCAACTTCCTGCGTCAATTGTCATCAGAATCCGAATAGTGGGGCAGCCAGCCAGATCACGGAGCTCCGCGTAGGGCACAACGATGCGAATGGCAACTTCGTGAACCCGACCATCTTGATCAACGACGGCAAAAGCACGATTACCGGCAGGTCCATCGTCGATGATCGCGCCATCGGTCCCCAAGCCCAGGAGACCATACCTGCGACGGAAAACATCCGTACGTTACGCGCTGCCCTCAACACCCTGGGAGATGGATTTGTGGAAGCC
>JBARKD010000771.1:0-8593 GCA_049800615.1 Acidobacteriaceae bacterium
CCCACGCCCCATCCTTCCTGGTACAGCATAGGGTTGTGGATCACGCTGCGAATCGTAAGCTCGGGGTTCTGCTCGATGGGGTAATCCTTCAAGTTCTCGTCGCCGCCATCGCCGTCTACCAGGTAACGCCAGTCCGGATAGCGCCGGCGCAACCCGCGGCATAAGGCCATGGCCATGGTTGCGGACTCCACGTCGAGGGCCTTGTAGTCTTCGATGACGCGGATGGTCTCCTCCACATCCAGCGACGGTGGTTCGACCGCTACGCGCTCGAGGAAGAGGCCCAATCCAAGGGCTTCGAGAAAAGCCTGTGCCTGTGCCACATCGGGACCATCGCCCACATCGAGCACGAAGGCTTTCAGCCGGGACGGGCTCATGCCCAGCTTCCGCATCACGTGGTACGTGGTCAGAAAGACGCTGCCGCTGTCGATGCCGCCGGAAAAACAGGCTCCGATGGGTTCATGCGCAGGCACGCGCGAAAGCCACTGGGCTAGCTCGTCTGCGAGGGCGCCAATGTATGCGGCGCCGATTTGATCGAGGTCCGTCGTCAAAGCGCCCTGGGCGGGAGTAAAGAAGCGCGTGTACACCGGGTCGGGATCAGGGCAGCCGATAAGCTGCAACTCCACCACATGATGCGCGGGAACCATGCGCGTATAGCTGGGATGAAACTGCCCTGCTAATTTCTCTGCTTTTAGCCAGTTGTAGATGGCGTCGATGCGTGCCGCGACGATCAGGACGGGGCCCTCCCGCCGCTTGGCTAGGAAATAGCGGAGTGGGCGATCGAGCGACCGTGCCAGCCGTACTGTTTTGCCTTCGCGTGTCACGAGCGCAAAGGAGCCCGCGATGCGGCCCACCGCCTCAGGAGTTCCATGCAACACAATCTCTTTGGCTTCTTCGACCGAGAGCCGATAGATTTGGTTCGCTTCCGGCTCAGTCAGGTCAACTACGCGCTCAATGTACTGGTGATCCATTCGCTGCCTCGACCGTTGTTCCTGCTTCGGTTAAGGATAGCGCAGTCATCCGCGGCCGGACGCGAAGCCCTCAGTGCTTTAGTGGCTTGTCCCAGTGGAAGATCATCTCGACGTAGGCAAGCTGGGCGTTGCGGCCCTGCGGATAGACGCTGCCAGGCACGCTCTTACCCCATACGTAGGAATAAAATGCGTTGACGTCCAGATATGGCTTGGCGTGCCAGTCGGAGCTGATGTCCCAGGAACTGGTAAATGAGCTGTAGCCGCCGCTGGGCCGTCCGGTAAAGCCGAAGACTTTGTTATCAAATGCCCCGCCACCCTGGTACCAAAGGTCCTTGGCTGAAGTGAGCTGCAACCAATACAGATCACCCCGCAGTTCCCACTGCTTCTTCGGGCGGTCGATGATCTGTACAAAATCGTCCGTAAGATCCATCAAATTGAAGTAAGGGTGCCGCGCATAAACACGCGGAGTCGGAAGAAGCTGAGAAAATGTGCCGTGCTTGTTATCGGAGGGATTGTTGTCTCCACTGCTGCGGTACCAACCGCCGCGCAGCCACGGCGTACTTGCCACATGCAGCAGCTGATAACCACCCTCGATGGCAGCTGCGCCACCGCGGTGGTCCTGCACTCCCCATTGGCCGTTTTGCAGCGCTCCCCAGCCGACGAGATCGAATTGCCCCGGTCCGGCCGGGATGGCAGTCAAGAAATCTCCGGCATACGTGCCAATCCGAATGTTTTGATGGTCTGCCTGGCGCACTGCCAGCGGCCGATTGTCAGTCTTCGTGATTCCGGTTCGGCCGTCGTGATACCCAACTGCGAAAACGCGCCACAAAAGGCGGTCCCTCCAGTTCGACTTGGTGTAGGCCAGGTACTGGATGTCCACGTTCAGTTCCGGATTGCCATTCATGTTGAAGACGCCCTGGTCAGACCGGCCGGCCATGGCAGTCAAATCCCACGTGCCTTGCCCATAGTGAGCATCGATACCGTCGAAGCTTCGCTGTGCATCGCTAAAGCCAAAGTTGCCCACCAGTCTTTGCGCTACCCGGTTGGGCTGTAACCACGCCAGAGCCGGGTTCTTCGGTTTCGTTTCCTGGCCGTCGAAAAATTCGAAGCGCCCGACACGAATGTTTTTGTCTGTGTCGAATCCATAGCGGGCGTATGCCTGCTTGAGAAAGGCCGCAGCGGGATAGGAAGTGTTGGCGTTGCTGGCATAATAAGTGGCGCCCAGGCCCATCTGACCCTGTGCCGTCACGGAACTCACCGCGGTATTCGGGGCATCGAGAATGGTGGCTTGCGTGATTTCCAGCCGCCAATCCCAGCGCGCCACATTCTGCGACAGCCCGAAGCGCAACAGCGATTCCCCATATCCGTAAATGTTGTCGCGGGGAGCTTTGAACCACTGCCAGCCGAGGCCTCGCGCACGTTCAGAAACGAAGAAATCCACCGGATGACTGGGCGATTGCTGCGTCTGGCTGTGTAGAGTCATTGTGTTCACTAACAAAAACAAGAAACAAATAAAACGGCGCACTCCACCTCCAAAATTGTTGCCCGCGGAAATTGTCTTAGTTGTTATATCGGAGCTTTTTTCCGAACTGAAAGACGCGCATGCCAGGTCATCCGGGCACAAGCGCGATCACGACGAGGAGTTACCGGGCAACGTTCGCCACCGGAAATCGACGGCCGCGGCTGATCGTTGGCGAATTTCTAATGACATCGGTGGCGCAAGCATCAAGGAATAATTATCACCGGTCAACCACCGTGGGGTTGGTATATTTCTCCACCCTTAGGTCGATCATGGTTTTCGTCGCGGCGAACCTCGGCCGGCCTTATCTCCACCCAAAGGTGGAGCCGTTGGTCAAACGCAAGACTGATGACATGTGAGTCATAGTTGTCTAGAGTTCAAGACGGCTTGCCCGTATAGGAAAAAGGTCGCTGGAAGAAGAGAGCGTCTGTTGATGACCGCGATGGAACGGCGTAATGGATCGAGGTCATTCAAGCTCTTAACGAGCCTGGGTCCCGTGGCGTTCCTATCGTTTCTGGTTCTACTCTGGCAGATCGCTATCGGTCACCGCCCAGATCAACTTTTGCCCGGGCCCTGGGGAGTGGTCAGAGCGTTCCGCGAGCTTCTTCAGCATGGACTGATCTTCAAGTACGTTGTTGCCTCGCTTTTTCGAGTGACCTGGGGATTTGCGCTGGCCGCCGTACTCGGCATCCCGGCTGGCTTGTTCATCGGCTGGAACCGGAGGGCAGGCATGGCCTTGAATCCACTGGTTGAGGTCTTGCGTCCTATTTCGCCGTTGGCCTGGATTCCAATCGCGATCCTGTGGTTCGGCGTTGGCGACCTCGCTGCCATTTTTCTCATTTTTCTGGGCTGCTTCTTTCCGTTGCTGGTGACCGCCATGAATGCCGTGCGGAGCATTCCCGCCATCTACGTGAATGCCGGCCGCAACTTTGGTCTTGGCCCGGCCGCTTTGATTACCCGCGTCCTCTTGCCAGCCGTCATGCCCCAATTGATCGTGGGCATGCGGATCACGCTAGGCGTTGGCTGGCTGGTGGTGGTCGCAGCGGAAATGATCGCGGTGAATTCCGGCCTCGGCTTCCTGATTGTCGATGCGCGTAACGCCGGCAACCGCTATGATCTGGTCGTCGCCGGGATGGTGACCATCGGACTGATCGGACTGCTGCTGGATCTCGGCATGCGCTCCTTGCAGCAAGTGAATTCGCTTCGCTGGAGCTATTCGGAGGACTAGTTGGAAAAAGCGAAGCTGCAGGCCAGCCATGTCCACACTGTCTTTGAGCGCGATGGTAAGACCACACCCGTGCTTGAAGACATTAGCCTCGAAGTGGGCGAGGGAGAGTTCGTCTGCCTGCTCGGCCCCTCGGGCTGCGGCAAATCGACGTTGCTGAGCACCATGGCTGGGTTTCTCTCCCCTACGAGCGGAGAGATAAGAATCGATGGACAGGTGGTGCGCGGACCGGATCCCCGCCGCATTTTCGTCTTTCAGGAGCGCGGGGTCTTTCCCTGGCTGACGGTGGAGGGGAACATCGCCTTCGGGCTCTCTCACCTGACGGCGGCGGAACGGCGCCGGCGGGTCGCGCACTACGTCAAGATGGTAGGACTCGGAGGCTTTGAAAAAGCCTATCCGCCCGCGCTTTCCGGTGGGATGAAGCAGCGGCTGGAAGTGGCGCGAGCCCTGGCGGTCAACCCGGACATGCTGTTTCTCGACGAGCCCTTTGGGGCTCTCGACTCGATCACTCGCCTGGTGATGCGCGGCGAGCTGCTGCGCATCTGGCAGGAGGAGCGCAAAACGATCATCTTTGTGACTCACGATATCGATGAGGCTGTCCAGCTTGCCGATCGCGTGGTGCTGATGAGCGCGCGTCCCGCCACCATTCAGCAAATTGTCTCAATCGACATAGCACATCCGCGAGACATCAGCTCCGCCCGCTACCTCGAACTGCGCGACGGGATCTTCCAACATATTGGATTGGCCCACAGAATATGAATTCCCTTGCCGAACCTAGGAAATGGGAGCGCTTTTTGTGGCCGCTCCTGGCCTTCGCGCTGTTTTTCGCACTGTGGCACTACTCGGTCGCCTGGACGGCAACCAAGATCTTTCCCTCGCCCTATGACGTGGGCACGGGACTAGCCCAACTCATGCATAAGCAGGTCTTGTGGCGCGACATCGTAGATTCCCTGCGGCGCGTAGCCACAGGCTTTGGCCTGGCGGTCGTGGCCGGCGTCCCTCTTGGCCTGACGTTGGGTTGGTATCCGGCGGCCAACCGCATGGTGAATCCGGTGCTGCAGATTCTTCGACCCATCAGTCCGATAGCCTGGATTCCCGTCGCGATCATCCTGCTTGGCGTGGGCGACCACGCCGCCACTGCGTTGATTTTTCTGGGCGCTTTCTTCCCGATCGTCGTGGCTTGCGTCGATGGGGTTTCCAATATGCCTTCGGTATTTCGTCTTGCGGGGCGCAATTTTGGGCTGAGCCCCGGCCGCATGCTCAGTCGGGTTGTCTTTCCAGCCGCGCTGCCGAAGATCATTATTGGCCTGCGCATTGCGCTCGGCATCGCCTGGCTCGTGGTGGTTGCCGGGGAGATGATCGCGGTCGACTCCGGCCTCGGCTACCTGGTCATCGATTCCCGCAATTCCGGCAAGCGTTACGACCTGGTGGTCGGCGCCATGCTGATCATTGGCCTCATCGGGCTGGTACTCGATACCGGCTTCCGCCGCCTGGAAACAATCAAATCCGTCCGCTGGGGATTTCGCGATGAGTCTTAAACGAAGAATCGCATTCGGTGTGTGCTCGTGGTTGTTGCTGATTACCGGGCTGCACGCCTGGCTCAACGTCAACTGGGCCGCTGTTCTCAATGACTATCGGCCGCCCGAACAACGAAAAATCACCGTGGGCTATCTGCCGGCCACCTGCCAGCTAACCTGCCCGGTCACCGACTATATTTCCAAGTTCTCACTGTCTGGTGAGCTTTTTCTGCCACGTCTGTTCCAGGGATTTCCGGAAATCAAGGAAGCGCTGATCTCCAACCGGGTGCAGGCCGCCTTCATCGTGGCTCCCCTGGCGATTGCTCTTGTATCCCAAGGAGTTCCTATCAAGGTCGTCTACCTGGGCCATCGCTACGGCAGCGCGGTCGTGGTGCGCAAAGACGGGCCTATCAAGACGTTTGCCGATATGCGCGGGCGCACCGTCGCCATTCCCAGCCGCTTTTCCGATGAGAGGTTGTTGCTCTTTCGCGCCATGAAGGTCTGGGGTATTAAGCCCGGCGAAATCAAAATGGTGGAGATGGCCCCCCCCGATGTTTCCGGCGCCCTGGCTGCTCGTGCCATCGATGCCTTTTCGATGGGCGAGCCGTTTCCCTCGCAGGCGGAGCTTGGCGGTTTTGGGCGCGTCCTTTTTCAGGCGCGCGAATATTGGCCTGACTACATGTCCTGCATCCTGGTGGTGCGCCAGGACCTGATAGATAAGCGTCCCGAGGTGGTGCAAACACTCGTGGACGGTATCGCCCGCTCCGGCCTCTGGCTCGACACCAGCAAGCCTCATCGTGAGGATGCTTCGGATTTCGTGGGCCGCTTCTACTACAACCAGAAACCGGCGCTGCTTCGCTGGGCTTTGACCCAGCCCATGGACCGGGTGATGTATAGCCCGCTTGCCCCACGCAAAGCAGATTTTGATATGGTCCGCGACCTGATGATCGAAACCGGCGTTCTGAACAAGAAAATCGAGTTCAGCGACTACGCCGATACCCGCTTTTCAGACCGGGCCAGTATCCAGACGCCGTGGAGATATGAACCCGGCACCGCAATCGCTCGCTAAGGAGACAACCAGGATGTTTCGCAGACAGTTTCTTCAATTGCTCACCGCGGCGGGGGTAAGCAGCCTTGCCCCGCTTGAGGCCATGGCAGCAAGCAAAACCGTGATCTACACGGTGAAGGGTTTCAGCTGCATAACCTGTGCCACCGGCCTGGACACGATGCTGGGGCGGCAGAAGGGCGTTTCCTCCAGCAGATCGACGTATCCCGAAGGCAAGGTTACGGTTGTTTTCGATCCTGGCGAGATCTCGCCGCAAGCCATCGTCCAATTCATTACCGGTCTGGGCTTCACGGTGGGGGCATAGGGTGTCTTTTTCTCAGCTAGCGGACGTTTTGAGCGCATCGCTCGACCTCCGGCAGCAGCCGGTCGCGATCTCTTTCACGGATGCGCTGCCGGCGGGCGTAGCAAATTACTCTGGCCGCGTTCCAGCGGGCTGCAAATTCTGGGAAGAAAGCGCCAAAGGTGCCTTTGCCACCTCTGCCTCGGATCACGACCTGTGCGCGATCGGCGTCCACACGCATAATCTTCAGCCCTCTCCCGCCCAGCAGGCTGACCTTATGGATGCCCTCAAGGTATTTGCCGATCTTGACTACGTTCGCCCGCAAGATCTGGCGCTTATTCCCGTTCTGGGTTCGAAGCCTGAATACGTCGTTTACGCACCCCTGGCAGAATCTCCCCTGCCTCCCGACGTGGTGTTGCTCTTTGTCAACGCCGGCCAAGCCCTTATCCTCTGCGAGGGCGCGCAGCAGGTGGAGAACCAGAATGCACCGGCGATGGGCCGGCCCGCCTGCGCCGTGGTTCCCCAGGTCATGAATACCGGCCGCGCGGCGCTGAGCCTGGGCTGCTGTGGAGCCCGAGCCTATCTCGATGGCATGACCGACGAGGTGGCGATTTTTGCGATTCCCGGATCCAGGCTTGAAGACTACGTTCGCCGGATTGAAGCCCTGGCCAAGGCGAACAGCATCCTGAGCAAGTTCCACCACATTCGCCGCAACGACGTTTCCGCGGGCGCCAGCCCCACGGTCAAGGATTCTCTGGCTGCCATGAGCTCCTGAATGCGGCGCTGCTTGTCCGGCTGGGCATGAAAATGGAGAGGCCCGAGCGCTCTCGAGGCAAAACCAAGCTTGACCTGTTCAACGGTAAATTCTCCCGAATTTAAACCCTTGGCTCCTACCACACCTGCGCGGCAACCCTACTTCTGAGAGAATCCTTGCATTGAAGAAATCGTCCCCGCAGATCCAAAGTGTCCCCGGGGCATCTAAACCGGAAAGTCCCATCAGGGAAACGGAGTAAAGCAATGGCAACGGCAGTCAAGGTGCAGCCTCTCACCCAACGGGCCTCCTGGAAGGCGCTTCAGGCGCATTACGAAAAAGTCCGCAGTACAACGCTGCAAAGCTTGTTTTTGAGCGATCCTGAGCGTGCCTCCCGCTTCACGATTGAAGCGGCCGGCCTGTTTCTCGATTATTCCAAGAACAGAATCAGCGCGGAGACGCAGAAGCTCCTGCTTCAGCTGGCCGAAGAATCGGGTCTTACCGAGCGCAGGGACGCCATGTTCCGCGGAGACAAGATCAACATCACCGAGAAGCGTGCGGTTCTTCACGTCGCTCTGCGCGCCCCCAAGGGCGAGAAGATCCTGGTTGACGGCGAGGACGTGGTGCCCGGCGTGCACGAAGTGTTGGACAAAATGTCTGCATTTGCCGAGCGCGTCCGCAGCGGACAGTGGAAAGGGCATACCGGCAAGCGAATTCGCAACGTCATCAACGTCGGCATTGGCGGTTCTGACCTGGGACCGGTCATGGCCTACGAAGCGTTGAAATACTATAGCGATCGTTCGATGGTCTTCCGTTTTGTCTCCAATGTGGACGGCACCGACTTTGCCGAGGCGGTCGTCGATCTCGATCCCGCGGAAACCCTCTTCATTATTTCTTCCAAGACATTTACCACGCTCGAGACCATGACCAATGCGCACAGCGCGCGGGATTGGGCATTGAAGGGGCTGGGCAAAGAGGAGGCGATCGCGAAGCACTTTGTCGCTGTCTCCACCAACACCGCCGAAGTCAAGAAGTTTGGCATCGACACCACCAACATGTTCGGCTTCTGGGACTGGGTTGGAGGGCGCTATTCGATGGATTCCGCCATCGGCCTCTCCACCATGCTTGCCATCGGACCGGACAACTTCCGCGCCATGCTCGACGGCTTTCATCAGATGGATGAGCATTTCCGGACGGCGCCATTCGAGAAAAATCTTCCGGTGATCCTGGGCCTTCTGGGTATCTGGTACAACGACTTCTTCGGTGC
>JBARKD010000772.1:0-2505 GCA_049800615.1 Acidobacteriaceae bacterium
CCTTAAACCGCCTAAAACGCTGAGGGACCACCACTGCGGCAGCGTCCGCCGCGCCAGCGGCTTAGTTCAAACGCCGCAGGGTCAAGGAACAAGGTCACGCCTGTATCGTCGCCGACCCGGACACCCGTTTTGGGGTAACTCAAGGGTGGGCGGTAATCCGCCCGAAGCGAATACACTTGACATCCGGCAGCATCCGCGTAACCTTGGCTCGTCAGTCCAAGCCACTTACTTACCTTTGTCTCCTCAACAGTTGCTCCGATTGAACCGGCCCGATTTTTAGCCGAGGGCGCACGCAATTGCGCACGGCGGTTTTCGTATTGTCGGCAACGGCGCCCTGGAATTCACGAGGCATCGCGTCTCGATCGCCTTCGCCTCCCAACGAGATGGCCCTCAGGAGTTGGAAGTCAACCTTCCATACGAATCCGCGGCGTCCGAATCAAGACAAACTGGAGAGAACAAAGATGAAGTACATGCAAAAGATGCAGAAACGCGGAGTCTTTACTCTGTTCGGGGCGATGCTGCTGGCCGCGTCTCCCGTGATGGCGCAGAACCTCCCGACGTCCCCCAAATCCCAGGACCCTATTTCGGAGTTGCCGACACCCCTGCCGTCTACATCGTAAACTTCCTATTCCTGTACTTCGCGAATCCCGCCATTGCCGCAGACATGCCGGCATACCGGGCGCCAGTTCCTCCAGAGGTCGCCAATTGCCTTCTGGCGAATCCAGACGGTTGCAGATTCAAAGAGTACGAGCGATTTTTCAACGCTCAGAATCCCTGCAGTGACGGCAATGGCGGCGACAAGTGTCACTTTGATTCGCAGTGCGAGGTGGAACCTGCCTTCCAGCGTCTGGCACCACCTGACTCCGACAGTCCTGCCCAGGTCAACGAGCCATTGGGGGCCGCCAAAGCCAGCGCCTTGGCTCAATCATTGAGTCTTGCCAATGACGACAAGCACATTCTGACTGACACCGAATATCAATGCCTGATCGGGACTCCTGGCTTACGATCAGACGCCCAGACTACGATCGTCGAATGCATCGCCGACCTCACCAATACGACCGGAAACGGAGACCCTGCGCTTGCGAGTTATGGGCTGGACCTCGACAATCCGCTGGAGCCTGATGTGGCCGTCGTCCGAAGCGCTTGCGCGAAAGAAGCCCCCTGTCTTCGATTCAACGCGCTGCTCGTGGGGCCGGTGGAGAACATCGCTAGAACCTGCGGTTTCGGGGACAAGTTGGCGCGCCTATTTATTCAAACGCCGATAGTGAGATTCGTCGATCGCGGGAATGTGTGCCAATCGAGTTCGATCGCGAGTACGAACATGGCTTGCCTGGCCAAAACCACCCGGAAATAACGGACAAAGGGCAATAGAGGGCCTGCAGTCACGGCCAGAACCGACGTTCGCAAGAGGCGGCTGTGGGTCGATAGGAAAACCTCGGGACGGACGAAATAACCACCGCCTGTGCAGCCCTTGCAGGTGCGCGACATTTCCTCTGGTGGTTATTTCGTCCGTCCCGCAACTCCACGTCAAAACAGGCTGGTCAGATTCCGGCAGCCGGTCGCCTTCCACGCAACGGCTGCACCGCCATTGGATAACGATCAGCCCAGGGTGCGTTACGAGTTATAGTAGATAGCCGTATACCGGATCGGCCTCCGAGCAAAAGAGAAACTACCTGCTGGTACCCCCTAACGCGGATTAGTCGCGGGAAACGCCGCAGGGTCAAGGAACGAGGTCACGCCTGTATCGTCGCCGACCCGGACACCCGTTTTGGGGTAACTTCCGGGTGGGCGGTAATCCGCCCGAAGCCAATTGAGCGCAGGTGAGAAAATCGAGAGGACCGTGAGTGCGCAGCGCCAAAGCACGAAAGACATGTACGCCGCTTACGGAAAGGCGAGGCCCCAGCGCATTTTCATCACCTTGGTCGCCGCCGCTTGCGTTGGAGTGGCTTGGTGGGTCCTGTTTGGTCAAGCCCTCGAATGGGTAGACGCCCGGTTTGAGCTACATTGGCGGCTTGGCGATGAAGCTCGCCGTCTTGCCCTCGGCATCGCACTCACGATCTATTTCGTGCGTCTGCTTTTCGCCCAATTTGTGTTTCTGAAAAGGGCGGTGAGTTGGAGCGAGGCGTGGGCCGTCGGTCCGTGGATCCTAATCATCTATCTGGTGCTTGCCTTCGCGGGCGGCACGAATCCCGTTCCATTTTCAGCAGCGAGCGTCGCCGGCTGCGTCCTTTTTGTGTTGGGTTCGTGGATAAACTCCCATGCAGAGTACGCTCGTCATATGTGGAAAGAGCGTCCCGAAAATCGGGGGCGGCTCTATACGGCGGGCTTGTTCCGATATTCGCGGCATCCCAACTATTTGGGCGATCTGATTTCCTTCTCCGGGCTATGCATGATGGCGGGGCGTTGGCCGACCCTCGCAATTCCATTGATCATGTTTGCTGGATTCCTGTTCGTCAACATTCCCATGCTTGATTCGCACCTTCGCCATCACTATGGCCCAGCATT
>JBARKD010000773.1:0-19198 GCA_049800615.1 Acidobacteriaceae bacterium
CCGGCGCAACCCGATGCGACGCAGGACCAGAACACGGACCAGGGTCCGCCCCAGTACCCTGGCACGGCAAATCAGGATCCCAACCAGAATCCCAACCAGGGAACGGCGGCTCCGCCGCCACCGAACTCGGGAGTCGGCTACGGTGCGCCCCGTCCGGCGTATCAGCCGGGTCAGAATCCGTCCGCTGGGTATCAGGGTCAATATCGAGGTCAATATCAAGCCCCTCAAGCGGGTCCGCCGGCTCCGCCGCCCGGTCCGGTTACATTAACCAGCGGATTGCTGCTCCCGATTCGCACCAGTGAACCACTGGATTCGAAGAAGCTGAAACCGGGAGACTACTTCCAGGGCACGGTTGCGCAGAGCATTTACGTCGGCAATGTGCTTGCTATCCCACGTGGGGCCCAGGTGACGGGCCGCGTAGTAGATGTCAAGAAACCGGGTGAGCTCAAGGGCGGCGCAAGCATCGCGCTGCAGCTGACCTCGCTGAGTTTGGGCGGCAATTCATACTCCCTGGCAACCGACACCTTTAATACCAGCAGCCCCGGCAAGGGCGGCTACACGGCCGGGAATACGGTGGGTGGAGCAGCTCTCGGCGCAGCGATTGGGGCGATTGCCGGAGGTGGTCCGGGCGCTGCCATCGGCGCGGTAGCCGGCACCGGTGTAGGACTCGGAGCTTCGGCAGCTACCCCGGGACCGCGAAGCGTAGTGCCGCCGGAAGCACTGCTGAGCTTCCATCTGACCACCCCGGCTACAGTACAGCCGGTGTCTTCTCAGGAGGCTGCGCGAATCCAGGCAACGGTCGAGCCCCCGCAAGGCCGCGGTGGTTACCCTCCTCCGCCTTATGGCTACCCCGCAGCTTATGCGCCGCCGCCTCCGGGCTACGGGCCGTATCCGGGCTACGCGCCGTATCCTTACGCGTACGGCTATCCGGGTCCGTATGTGTACGCCTACCCTTACCGCTACCGGTATGGCTATCCGTACTACTACCGCCGCTGGTAATTGCGGATGTTTCAAGAGTGAGCCCATTCTCCGGCCGGGGAATGGGCTTTTTCTTTGGGCTGTTTCTTTGGTCTGTTCGGGGGGCGCATGGCCCGGGATCCTTCACGCGCCCGGGTGAAGAGCAGAACCGTCCCGGCCAAGGTTTTCCTGCTGTCAACTCATCTATACTTAGAAGCTGCGCAGTTAAGGTAACTACTATCCAATGATTCGTTTTCTGCAGAAAGACAACCGCGTCGTCAAGCTCATCTTTATCGCCATCATCGCCGTCGCTGTGGTCACCATGGTGATCACCCTGGTGCCGGGAATTTTTGCCGATGTCGACGCTTCCTCCGACAGCTACGCCGTGGTTCGCCGCGGTGGCCTCATGGGCCGCTTCTTTGGCCCCACCACGACCATCACCACCCCCGAGGTGCAGCAGATCGCGCAAAGAATTCTGCAGCAAAACCGGTATCCGGACATGATGTTGCAATACATCATGCCGCAGGCAGCGCAGGCGCTGATTCAACGCGCCGTGCTGGTGCAGGAAGCCGACCGCCTCGGTTTGCAGGTAAGCGATGCGGATCTGCGTCGCGCGCTGCAGACCGGTCCGTTCTCGCAGGCGCTTTTTCCGGGAGGACAGTTTATTGGCGAAGACAAATATGCCGACTTCGTCCAGAACTACTTTCATACCTCTGTCCAGGACTTCGAAACCCAGGTTAAGAAGGAAATAGAGATCAGCCGGCTTCAGGCCATGGTCACCGGCGGCGTCACCGTCTCAGACCGTGAAGTGCGCGACGGTTATCGGCAGCAGGGAACCAAGATCAAGTTTGACTATGCGGTGATCAGTGCCGAGGACCTGCGCAAGCAGATCAACCCGACGGATGCCGAGTTGCAGGCCTTTTTCAAGCAGAGTGCGGAGCGATACAAGGATGCGATCCCGGAGACCCGCAAGCTGGCTTACCTGCCGTTCAAGCAGACGGACGTGCCCGCCGGCGGACCGCCCGTGAGCAACGAGCAGATTACGCAGTATTACCAGGGGCATCAGAAGGATTTTCAGGTTCCTGAAGCGGTGAAGGTTCGCCACATCCTGATCAAGGTCCCTACGGGCGCGGATGCCAAGACCGATGCGGCCGCGAAGCAGAAGGCCGACAACCTGTTGAAGCAGATCAAGGCCGGCGCCGACTTTGCCGCGCTGGCCAAGGCCAATTCCGATGATCCAGGCAGCAAGGAGCAGGGCGGCGACCTGGGAATGATTCAGCGCGGGGTTACCGTGCCGGAATTCGAAAAAACGGCCTTTGCTCTCCAGCCAGGGCAGGTTTCCGACGTGATCAAGACTCAATTCGGCTACCACATCATCAAGGTAGAGGAAAAGCAGACCGCTCATTTGAAGCCTCTCGACGAAGTCAAGGCACAGATCCTGGCTACCTTGACGCGCCAGCAGGAAGCAGACCAGCAGGCCACCTATGCGCAGCAGCTGGCTAACGAGGCAGCCAGGAACGGTCTGGAGAAGACTGCGGAAGCGCACCACCTCCAGGTGGTCACCACGGATTTTGTAGAGCAGAAGGCCGTGCTGCCGGGACTTCCCGACGGAACCAAGATGCTGTCACTGGCCTTCGCGGCGAAACCTGGAGGCGCTCCTCAAGTCAGCTCTATCGGCGATGGCTTTGCTGTATTTCAGGTGGAGGCCACAAAGCCGGCGCACGCGCCCACGTTCGAGGAATACAAGTCGCACCTCGTGGATGACTTCCGGGAGCAGCAGCTTCCCCAATTGCTGGCGCGCAAAACCAATGAGCTGGCTGACAAAGCGCATGCGGAAAACAACCTGGCCCAGGCCGCCAAGGAAGTGGGAGCGAGCATTAAGACCAGCGACCTGGTGGGGCAAACCTCGCAGGTCCCGGATCTTGGCGCACTGTCAACGGCCGCGCCCGAGCTGTTTGATCTGAAGGTGGGGCAAATCAGCAAAGCAATCAACACTGGCCGGAGCGGCGTGGTGGCCAAGATCGATGACAGGCAAGAGCCCACACCCGACGAGATCGCCAAGAATTTTGACGCCACGAAGGATGCGCTTCTCAATCAACGCCGGGAGCAAATGTTTGAAGTTTTCGTAACCTCTTTGACCGAGGGTTATCAGAAGGCGGGCGGTATTCGCATGAATAAGCGTGCCCAGCAGAGCCCGCTCATGCAGGGAATGTAAGCCGGGCGGCGAGCAACCGGAGCCGCGGCTGGAGAATCTCTTTCTTGAGCAATTGCCCCCAGGAATTGAATGGCCCTCGAACGATCGTCAGGAATACTTCTTCACATCTCCTCCTTGCCCTCGTACGGGGGCATAGGGGACTTAGGCCCCGAGGCCTTTGCATTTGCTGACTTTTTGGCCGCGGCCAAGCAGCGGCTGTGGCAGGTTCTTCCCTTAAGCCCCACCGGCTTTGGCAATTCGCCCTATGCCGGCCTTTCCGCCTTTGCCGCAAATCCGCTGCTGATCAGCCTGGAGAAGCTGGTGGAGGCTGGATGGCTTCCCGGAGAACGCATTGCCGGGCTGCCGGGGCACGAAGGAAACGTGCGCTTTGAGGAAGTAGAAGCGCGTAAGCGCCCTCTGCTGCATGAGGCCGCGCGTAACTTTCTCGCGCATCATGACGACCAGCAGTGGGCCCGTTTCCAACGTTTCCGCCTGGAGAATGCGTACTGGCTGGTCGATCATGCGCGGTTCAGTGTTCTGCGAGAACGGTTCGGGACTGGATACTGGCTGGCCTGGCCAAAGGAATTTGCCCGTCGGGAGCATGACGCGCTGCTCCAGCTACAGCAGGAACATCGCGATCAACTCGAGATCGAGCAAGCGATTCAGTTCGCATTCGATGAGCAATGGAAGGCGCTGCGCGCGTACTGTGCGGAGCGCGAAATCCGCTTTATTGGCGATGTCGCAATTTTCGTGAACTTCGACAGCGCCGACGTGTGGACCCATCCTGAGATTTTCGAGTTGCGTGAAGACCTCACTCCCATTCGCGTCGCGGGTGTGCCTCCGGACTATTTCAGTGCTACCGGCCAGCGCTGGGGTAACCCGATCTACCGATGGGACGTGTTGCAGGGCCGTGGTTTCGATTGGTGGGTGGACCGCATTCGCCGGACGCGCGTTCTCTACGACATCATCCGTCTGGATCATTTCCGCGGCTTTGAAGCCTTCTGGGCAATTCCCGCCGAGGATGAAACGGCAATTCACGGCGAGTGGGTCAAGGCGCCGGGCGCCGCGCTGTTTACCGCGTTGCGTGAGAAGCTCGGCGAACTGCCCCTGATCGCGGAAGACCTCGGCCTGATTACGCGCGAAGTGGATGCCCTAAGGGACGAATTCGGTCTGCCGGGGATGCGGGTTCTGCAGTTTGCTTTTGGCGATCGGGCTGCGCACAACTATCTCCCTCACCGCTACACGACGAATTCGGTCGTCTATACAGGAACCCACGACAACGACACCACCCTGGGCTGGTGGCAGCATGGAATCACGGAAGCGGAGAGGCTGAACGTCTATGTCTATCTCAATCCGGCTGCGAACGACGTGGTGTGGACGATGATTCGTGCAGCGTCAGCCTCGGTCGCCGATGTTTGCATATTTCCGGCGCAGGACATTCTGGCGCTGGGTTCAGACGCGCGCATGAACACGCCTGCTACGCCCGAGAATAACTGGACGTGGCGCATGCTTCGCGGAGCTCTTGGCAGCGGACAGGCCAAAGGATTGGCGCAGCTGGCCGAGATGACCGACCGGGACGGCTGGGTCGAGCCGGAGAAAGCCTGAGGTCCCTGGGCCACCCAGGCCGTTCTTCCTTCACTCCTCGGACGCCAGAAGTGCCACGGGATAAGAGCCAAGCAGAGCGCTCAGCGGCAGGAGCTGCTGCTCGGCAACCGTGAATGATTCGCCGGTGAAAACGTTGGTGTAGCGTGTTCCGGAGGGGACCGGGAGTTTTAGCTGATCGCTCCCCCACGCCGGGCCGAGGGGCAGTTCTGCCTTGCCCCGCATGAGCGTGCAGGCGAAGCGCGGCAAGACAGCCACGATGTTCCGGCCGGTGGCCGCATCGCGGCGCATAAACGCGATCACATTTTCCTGACGATCGCCGGCAACTTCCAGCGCCTGGTATTCGCCCCGGCGGAAAAGATGATGCTCCTTTTGCCGCAACTGCAGGGCGCGATGCGTAGTCCAGAGCTTCACCCGGCCGTCGGCCAGGTTGCTGAGCACGTCGCGGCACACCGCGACCGGGCTGTCCCGCTCGGCCATGGCCTCTAGAGCATTCAGATAGCCGGCGCGCAGGCCGTAATCGACAGGGCGCCGGTTGTCCGGATCCACCAGGGTCAATTCCCACAGCTCGTTTCCCTGGTAAAAGTCGGGTATCCCTGGGATGGCGGTCTTAAGCACCACTTGCGCCAGCGAGTTTACCGCCCCAAATAATTGCAACTGCGGCAGAAGCGAATTGAGCGAGGCGACGAACGGGTTCTCCTTCCCCTTGGCGCCCGGCCTGAGGATCGCGTCAACAAACGCATGTACCAACTTCATATATTCGGGGTCGGGGTTGATCCAGCTCAGGTTGACCTTGGCTTCGCTTAGCGCTTTGGAGGCATATTGCTTGATGCGCTCGACGAAGTTGTCGCGGTCTTGCGCACTTTTCATCTCCCACGGCCACGCGCCCAGGATGGTTTGATACAGCAGGTACTCTTCGTTATTGTCCGGAGCGACACGGCCGTCTTCCATCTTCTGCTTGAACTTGGCGTTCATCCGCTGCCAGCGGCGCACAGAAGAGGCCCAGGGCTTGGGGAGTTCGGAAAGCACATTAAGCCGGTTGCGCACGTCTTCGCTGCGCTTGGTGTCATGGGTTGAGGTGGTGAGCATGGTGTCCGGGGAATTCTTCAGCCGCTCCTGATTGCTTTGGTGCAAGGTATCGAGAGAGATGCCGAAAGATTTCGCCGAACCGCCCACTTCGTTAGAGGAAAGGAAGCGGGTATAGACGTAGAAAGCCGTGTCCTCCACCCCTTTCGCCATGACCGGCCCGGTGAGTTGCTGAAACTTGAGGGCAAAGTAAAGAGTTTGCGGATCTGGCTTCCTGGCCCCGGAGGGAGAATTATGTAACAGCAGCGTTTCGCGCAGAAAATCAAACGCGGAGGCGTCCACATCCGGGTTGAGGCGCTTGGCCCGGGAGATGGCATAACGCAAAAAGGCCACATCGCGAGCGGCGTACTCGCCGCGATCGTCGATGTAGGTCCGATATACAGGAAAGGCGGCGATGGTGTGGCGCAGAACTGTTTCCAGGATGTTGTCGGTGAAATCCCGCGCCTTGCGATTGGAGGCGGCAATGCGGCTGAGCAGATTGGTCAGCGCATAGACCTCGCTGGCCAGTGCCGACTGCATGACTTGCAGCTTGCAGCGGTAAATGATGTCATCCGGGTCAGGCCGGTATCCCAGAATCTGGGTATATAGAGTGTTAAATCGCTGTTCGTTGGCGCTTTGGATGAAGATCCCGTTAGCTAGATAAACGAAATCGTAGCCCGAGGTTCCGCGCACCGGCCACTCAGTCGGCAAATATTCGCGCGGCTCCAGGATCTTCTCCACAACTGTGTAGAGCGGTCCCTGGCTTTGCGACCAATCGTATCCGCGGACGGTGTCAAGCACGCTCCGCTCGATGCCATTGGCGGCAGTTTCCTGTTGCGCGACAGGTCCGGCGCATTGGCTGGCGAGATAGAGAAGCTGCAGACGGATCAGGTATTGCCGCGGGTTGAACATGCCGTCGCAGTGGTCGATGCGCAGCCCGGTGACCTGGTGCGAAGCAATCAGCGAGCGAATCAGACCGTGGGTAGCGGCAAAGACTTGGGGATTTTCCATGCGCAGACCCACCAGGTCGTTTACATCGAAGAAGCGGCGATAGTTGATCTCTTCCGAGGAAGTACGCCAGGACGCCAGCCGATAAGGTTGTGCGTCGAGTAAAACGTGCAGCCGGTCAAAGCTGTGCGCATCCCCTTCGATTCCGTTGATGGCAGCTAGCGCCTTTTCGATTGGCAGCTGCATCTCCGCCGAGCGCAGAGCATCCTGCAATTTCGGCAGCAGTCCCTCCAGCTCGCCTTGCCGCTTCTCGCGAAGCTGGTCATTACTGGTTTCGTGTGGCGGCACCCGATCGATTGCGCTGAGCAACTCGCGAAACGATTGCGGGAGCGCGCTTTCTTCGCCCTCTCCCTGATCGAAAATCAAGTGCACGGTTCGCGGCGCGACAGGCATGGTGTGATCGTAGTAGTGAATCGTGAAGCGACCGTCCCCCAACGTCAGTTGGATGTGCCTGCTCTCCAGCTCCGCTCCGTACTGGTTGCCCAGGATCGGCAGGAGCAGTTTGTTGCGCAGGGCGGGCTTGAGCGGAGTCCAGTCGATATCGAAGTATTCGGCGTAGGGTGAGGCGTGGCCATTTTCCAGAACATCCTGCCACCAGATCGAGTCATTGCCCACACCCATGTGATTGGGAACGATGTCGAGCAGCAGGCCCATATCCTGGCGTTGCAGTTCGGTGGAGAAGTGGGCGAAGCCCTCATCGCCGCCCAATTCGGGATTGAGACGGTCGTGACGGGTGACATCGTACCCGTGCATGCTGCCAGGCCGGGCTTCAAAGATCGGCGAGGAATAAAAATCGCCAATCCCCAACTGCTTGAGGTAGCCGGCAATCGCCTGCGCGTCCGCAAAGTTGAAGTCCTTGTTCATCTGCGCCCGGTAGGTTGAGGCCGGAACCCGGGCGTCTGTGTGCAGAACCCGCTCGACGCATTCCCTCATCTCATTAGAGGCTTCCTGGCGCGGGTTGGATCGAACGGAAGCCGGTTCGGGTGTGGCTGCACTCGCGGAGGGAAAGTTGCTGGTGGACATCGAATGTAGGATGCTCCGAGAGAGTCCGGAATTACCAGTGGGGCTATCAATTTCGATGCTGTCGGCTTTACGAATTTCCGTCCAGCACCGAGAATGGAACCAGGGATTTAATTGTAACGAGGTCCGCTATGCCCCTTTCCGGTGAAGCCATACGCATGATGAACTACATTGACGATATCTCCGTCACGCTGCGCCGAATTTTGGCGCTCAGTCCCACCCTTTCGCCGGACGAGCGCAAGCGGGTCAGTGAATACCTCAAGGCCAGCTCACCGAATGCCGAAGAAGCGCTCGCGGCTCTGAACCTCAAGTAGCTCTTAACTGACAGCGTACAACCTGGTTCTCCGGATCACGCTCTTTTCCGGGCGGGACGATGTTTCTACTCCCTCGAGAAACAGGAGACGAGAAGCAGACGAAGGAGGGCGGGCTGGCCGCTAGTCGGTATCCGGGCGCTTGTAGGGTTCCTGCAGATATTTGCGCGCTTCGTTGACGGCGCCGCCGGTATTGTCGTTGGTCTGCACCGCCTGGCGGTACTCATTAACGGCGCGATCACGCTGCCCGGTGACGTCGAAGATCTTGCCCAGCGCGATATGACTCCAGACCTCTGTCCATTTGGGCTCGTCGTCGCCACGGAGTGCGTCACGGTATGCATTGGCGGCCGCCTGGTAGCTGCGCTGCGCGAACAGCACTTCGCCGATGCGATAACTGGCGAGGGAGCTATTCGGGTTTGCCGTGAGAGCCTTCTGGTACTCCGCCAGCGCTCCTGGATTGTCTCCCGCGGAGGCCAGCTGCTGGCCTCGTAAAATCGCGACGCGCACTTGCAGATCCGGCGTGTTTTTGAGTACCCAGTTGTCGGGATCAATGGAAATGTGACGCGGACGGCCAAACGTGTCGACGACATACTGCGAATTCGTGCCGGCCACGTCGACGCGTTTGATTTCCGTTTTGCCTTCTGTCTCTACCCTCAGCTCGACCGGCATGTTGAAGAGATCAAGATCCTGCCCGACTTCTCCGATCGTGCGAAAGCCCTTGTTGTTGCCCAGGCGATAGACGGTGTACTTGTCCACAAACTGGGGTGCTCCGGTGCCGTCCAGCCACTGGGCGAAGAAAGGGGTGAGATTCTGTTGCGATTCCTGCTCGGCAACCTTTTCCACGTCCCGGGTACGAATGGGCTTATCGGAATATTGCGAGACCAGCGCCTTGAGCAATTTGAAGAAGTTGTCGTCGCCAACCTCCCAGCGAAGCATATGGAAGATCATGCCGCCCTTGTCCAGGGTCATGGCTTGAAACTGGGGGGAGAAAGGATCGAGACGGCCTGCCGAGGTAAGCGGGATGGTGTCGTAAGCCAGGGCGCCGGCTGAGATGTCGAGAACGGTGGTCTGGAGGGAGGTTTGCCCGGAAACCCTCTCCATATACAACAGCTCACCATAGCGCGCCATGCCGTTGATGATCCAGAAATCATTCAAAGTAGCCGGCGTAACCTCACATCCCCACCATTGATGGGCAATCGTATTGGCCAGGAGGCGATAGTTGGTGCGGTCCGCCATACGCGCGCCGGCAATCGCCGCTATTTCAGGGGCCCAATAGGAGGGCAAAGTATCGTCCGGCAACTCGACCACATTCAACAGATGCGAAGGGCCGTCGCCGAACGTCTCGTCGAAGAAATCAAACTCCTTGTTGGCCGTCTGCACATAGTCCGGGCCGGTCTGTTTATGCGGGGTGGTTACGTACAATTTCACATTCGGGAAACCGGCAACCGCCAAGGGTTCTTCGAATTTGCCCGCGATGATGGTGCCCGGAAAGCTGGGCTTGGTCCAGTTGAAACTGTATTGCATTCCCCCTGAGACTGAACGGGGCGCGCCGGTAAGGCCACTGCCAATGACGCGGTAGCCGGCAGGTATGGTGACGTGAATTTCGGCAGTGAAGCGGTCGGTCAGATAGCCGACCATGGGGAACCAGCGTGCGGCATACAGCAGGTAGGTGATGGGATCGCCGATGGAGGCGACCTTGAGCCCTTCGACCGGACTCTCCTCGCTGCCACTGAGTGTGCCGCTGTACACGAAAATAAACGTCGAGCTGGCGCCTTTGCTGATGGGATTTGGCAGGGCTACGCTGATGGTGGCGTTCGGTCCACGCTCACCGCTGAGCTGGCGGCCATGTTCGTCGGTTACGTTCTCCACTTTGAGGGCGTTGTGCAACTCAAAGACGGCCGCGCTCACGGTGTCGGTTGCCGTGAACGACACCCGCGCCGTGGCTTTGAGAGTGTGTTCAGCGGGATCGAGCTGAGCGTCGATCACATAGCCGGTAACGTTGATGTTCGACCGCTCAGCGGCGAAAAGCTGGGGACCGGCCAAAGCCAGCAAAGCGGTCAAGACGACCAATACCCTGGGAAGCCTACGGAAACCGAGCACCATGGAAGTCATGCAACAGGCCATGAAAATCCTAAGCAGTTTGCAACCGCGGCTGCTGTCCCGCGGGAATTAATTCGAGCGCAATACGGGCGGTCTTTTCAATCGCCCCCTCGCCGTGCACGCGGAGCGCAGCTCCTACGCCAAGCAGGTCTGACTGCATTGTTGCACGAGCCTCCTCGTTTTCGAGCAACGGCCGCAATACCGCGAGAACTCTGGAAGACGTGAAGTCATCCTGGATGAGTTCGGGCGCAATTCGCCGGCCGGCGATCAAATTGACCATCCCTACGTGAGCTACGCGAACCACGAGGCGGGCCACCGCGTAGGATATGCGCGAAAGCCGATAGACCACAATAAATGGGTTACCAATCAGCGCCGCCTCGACGGTAGCCGTGCCGCTGGCCACAATACTGGCTCGCGCATGCTGCAAGACCGCGCGGGCATCGTGAACTACCCGCACCCCCGCTTGCCTGGCCTGTGCTGTCAGGGTTTTTACTTCGGAGTCTTTGAGCGTGGGGGCCAGGGGCAAGAGGTACTCATAGCTTTGACCCAGCAATCGAGCGGCATCGAGCATTGGCGGCAAGTTGGCGTGCAACTCCCTGGCGCGGCTTCCAGGCAGCAAGCCGACCCAGAACTTTGACGCGTCCAGACCATTTTCGCGAGCAAATGTCTCGCGGGTTATGTTGGGTGGATCGAGATCCGCCAGGGGATGACCGACGAAGTCCGCGGCAATGCCGCGAGCCCGGTAGAAATCTTCTTCAAAGGGAAAAATCACCAGCATTCGCGTCACGTTGCGCTTCACGCCCCTCACCCGCCACCTCTTCCAGGCCCACAACTGCGGGCTCACAAAATACACGACGGGTATTTTGAGACGGCGGAGCTCGGCGGCAAGACGCAGGTTTACATCCGGGAAATCGATCAGAATTGCCAAGTCGGGCCTTTCCGCGCGCAGGCTGGCCTTCAGCTTCCTGTATTCGCGGTAGACGTGGGCCATATGCAAAATCACTTCGGTAATGCCCATCACCGCGACATCTTCGGCGTGCACCACCCGGCGTAAACCTGCGCCCGCCATGCGCGTGCCTCCCAGGCCGAAGAAATCAGCCCGCGGGTCCCTGCGGCGTATCTCCGCCATCAGGAGTGCACCATAGTGCTCCCCGCTGGCCTCGCCGGCAGAAAGAAATATCTTCGCCATGCTCGCCCTAATCCGTTCCTACCGCCAGGCTGGGATCAAACACGCCGGTCGCGGCCCGGGCCCCCGGCAACTCCTGGTCTTTGTACTGTAACTGATAGAGTTTCCAGTAGATGCCGCGCTGCGCCAGCAATTCCTGGTGAGTGCCCAATTCCCGCAATACGCCTTTGTGCATGACCAGGATTTTGTCCGCCTCCTGGACAGTGGACAGGCGGTGGGCGATGATCACCGAGGTCCGTCCCTGGAGCATGCGCTCGAGCGCCGAGCGCACCCGCATCTCGGTATCGGTGTCCACGCTCGACGTGGCTTCGTCGAGAATCAGGATGCGCGGATCGTGAGCCAGGGCACGGGCAAAATTGACCAGCTGCTTCTGCCCGGTGGAAAGGCTGTTGCCGCGTTCCCGCAAAGGTTCATCGAATCCCTGGGGCAAGGAGCGGATGAAGTCCCCCACGTTCACCTCATCGGCCGCCGCCCTCATGCGCTCGTCGGTAATCCAGCTTGAGCCCAGGCGAATGTTTTCCGCGATGGTGCCGGTAAAGAGGAAGGGGTCCTGCAGGACAACTCCGAAATTTTGCCGCAGCCGCGTGACATCCTGCTCACGTACATCCACTCCATTGATCAGAACGCTGCCCCGCTGGACTTCGTAAAAGCGCATCATGAGCGCGATGATCGTCGTCTTGCCGGCCCCGGTGTGGCCCACGATCGCCGCCGTCTGGTCGGGCTCGATGACGAACGACACGTCCTTCAGAATCCACTCGACCTCAGGGGTCGCGGCGAGAATCTCCTCGGTTTCCTGGGCTTGCCTGATCCTTGCCACCTGTGCCGGGTCAAGCCTTTGATAGGTAAACCAGACGTGGTGAAATTCGATCCGTCCGGAACCGTCGCTGGCCTCCGGCTTGGCCGGACTCCGCAGCTCCGCTGGAGTATCGAGCAACTTGAAAACGCGTTCGCTGGCAGCCATTGCCGCCTGCAGTATGTTGTATTTCTCGCTCAGGTCCTGAATAGGCCGGAAGAAGCGTTGGGAATATTGAATAAACGCCACCAGCACACCGATCGAAACCGCGTTCCGCAGGACTCCGTCGCCTCCCAGCCAGATGACCAGCGCGATGGCCACGGAGCTGAGCAATTCGATGGCCGGGTAGTACAGCGCGTAAGCCAGGATGGCATCCTTGAACGCCTTCATGTGCTGGCGGTTCACTTCTTCGAACTCTTCGTAGGACCGCTGTTCACGATTGAAAAGCTGCACCACGCTCATCCCGCTCACATGCTCCTGAGTCGAGGAATTGATTCGGGCGATTGCGGACCGGATCCTGCGGTAAGAGTCGCGTACGTGCTTGCGGAAGACCCGGGTCACCCCCAGGATCAGGGGCAGCACGGCAAACGCGATCAGCGCCAGCCACCAGTTCATGCGCAGCATGATGGCGACAATGAGCAGCAGAACAAAAACATCCTCAAAGATGGCAAACACCCCTGAGGTGAACATTTCGTTCAGCGCATCCACGTCGCTGGTCAGGCGCGTCACCAGGCGGCCCACCGGGTTGCGGTCAAAAAAACTGACGTGCATGTGCTGCAGATGGCGGAAGATCTGGCTGCGCATGTCGAACATGATCTTCTGCCCGGTCCACTGCATGAGGTAGGTCTGGGCAAACTCGAGCAGGTAGCTGACTATCAGGGCGCCCAAATAGAGCGTGGCGATCTGCGTAACCCCCGTCATGGGGCTGGGGCTCAGCCAACGCGTCCATGCAGGAGGATGCAGGGCGGGCCGCGCCGTCATGTAGCGATCGACAGCAACTTTCGTCAGATAGGGTCCAAGCACATCCGCCCCGGCTTTGAGCAGGATGGCGGCGAGCGAAAAGATCGCCTGCATCTTGTAGGGTCGAAGATAGGTAAGCAACCGGCCCATCAGCCGGCTGTCATAAGCCTTGCCGACAACATCGTCATCGTGCTGCGGGGTTTTGCGATTTTTGTCGGCGCTTGCTTCGGCCATGGCCCTTATTTCCTATCTTATAGGGCCATCCTGCCCGGTCTGCGAACCGGGGGTGTCAGAATAGGGAGGATGGATTCTCCAGGCATCTATATCGCGGTCCCTTTTTGCCGCGCTAAATGTACGTATTGCAATTTTGCCTCCGGCGTTTCCTCTGCCGGGGCTCATGAGAAGTACGTAGCTCGGATTTGTGACGATATACGGAGCGTGCGGCGGCGCCTGGAGGTGGCGTCTCTGCCGGAGGGCGTAGACAGCATCTACCTGGGCGGAGGCACTCCCAGCCTGCTTGCCCCCGCCCTGGTCAGGGAACTGGCCTCGACTCTGCGGCAGGAATTCGCCATCTCGCCCACGGCGGAAATCACTCTCGAGTGCGCGCCTGGGCAGATCGACGATGCGGCACTGGAAGCCATGCTCAGCCTGGGCGTCAATCGCATCAGCTTTGGGGTCCAGTCCCTGGTGGATCGGGAGGCCGCGGCCACAGGAAGGTTTCATACCAGGGATGTGGTACTGCGCGATCTGGAACGCGTCCGCGCCGCGGGAGTCAACGCACTCAGCATAGATCTCATCGCCGGAATGCCGTATCAGACGGTGGACAGTTGGCAAGAGTCGCTGGACGTCCTGGTGGCCACCGGAGTCGGTCACGCCAGTGTTTACATGCTGGAAATCGATGAGGATTCACGTCTGGGGAGGGAACTGCTCTCCGCCGGGGAGCGTTATCACGCGCAGGCGGTGCCCAGCGAAGAGCTTACCGCCGATCTCTACCAGCACGCCGTGGGCGTCCTCGAAGATTATGGGCTCCATCAATACGAGATTTCTAACTTTTCCCGGTACGGGAGCGAGGCAAGTCACAATCTGAAGTACTGGCGGCGGCAGCCATACCTCGGTTTTGGCCTGGATGCTCATTCCATGGTCCGCACACGCGACGGCGCCGCGCTCCGCTTTAACACCACGGACGTGCTTACCGAATACCTGCGCGGAGATCCTGTTCGGGACCTGCGCCGGCTCAGCGCATGCGAAGAAATGGAAGAAGCCTGGTTTCTCGGGTTACGCCTGCGTGCCGGAGTCACGTGGCAGGCCCTGGCGAGGGAGTTCGGTTGGGAGCAGGTGCAGGTTTTTCGCCCAGTGGTGCGTGAATTGTGCCAGCTGGAGCTGCTTTCGGAAGAAGGAGGCGTGGTCCGCCTCACCCCGAACGGCGTTCTTTTTTCGAACGAGGTCTTTGCTCGCTTTCTCGGCGTAGGTAAGCAGGAGACTCAGGCTGTGTGAGGCTTCAGCACGGGATCTCGGGCTGCGCCGCGTCGCTTCATCCTGTTTCATGAACACTGTTTCATGAACACTGGTTCACGAACACCAAAAGGGGACAATTCAAGCCAGAGGCAAACAAAATGACGCAAATCGCATCCAGCGGTGCATCTATACTGTAAAGATTCCTAAGTATTCGATCGTTGTACCATTTCACAACGAGGAAGAAAACGTCACTGCCCTCTACGACCGGCTGAAAGCTGTCATGGAGCAAATAGGCGACAACTTTGAGCTGGTGTTTGTGGACGACGGATCCAGCGATCGCACCTACAAGCTCCTCGAAGAAATTGCTGCCGTCGACAGCAGGGTATTGGTCGTCAAGCTAAGACGAAACTTTGGTCAGACCTCCGCGCTCGCTGCCGGGTTCGACCATTCGCAGGGGGACTACATCCTGGCGATGGATGGCGACCTGCAGCACGATCCCTCGGAAATCCCCGAATTTGTGGCCAAGCTGGAAGAGGGGTACGACGTTGTCAGCGGGTGGCGTAAAGAACGCATTGACAATTTCGTAATGCGCCGCATTCCCTCGCGTTGTGCCAATTGGCTCATGGCCAAGCTTTCCGGAGTCGACATTCACGACTTTGGCACGACGTTCAAGGCCTATCGCCGCGAGGTCATCCATAACATCCCGCTCTACGGCGAAATGCATCGCTTTATCCCGGCGCTGGCTTCCTGGTATGGGGCGAGTATCTGTGAAATTCCGATCACGAATGTAAACCGTGAGCGCGGCAAATCGCACTACGGTATTTCCCGCACCATACGCGTCTTCTTCGACTTGCTCACCATTCGTTTTCTGCTGAAGTACATGACGCGCCCCCTGCATTTCTTCGGTACCTTCGGAGCGCTGGGTATTTTTCTGGGTGGGGGAATTTCGCTGTTTCTGGCCGCTCTCAAACTCTTTACCCATCAGGATGTGATGGATAGCCACGGACCACTGTTTGTGGTCGCCGGCGTGTTGATCCTGGCCGGTATGCAGATGCTGGCCATCGGTCTACTGGGCGAATTACAGGTGCGGCACTATCACACCTCGTCTCATCGCGCACCGTACGCCATCGACCGCCTGGTGCGGTTGCGGGCTCCCGAAGAACCCAGCATGTTGCAGGAAGGCTAAACTCTTGGCTTGAAGGGGCGGGGCTTTCAGCTATTCTCAGCCGTCCCTCCGGGACTAAATCTTGCGGACAGGTGGGTTCTCACGTCGATTGCTTTTGCCGGCATCCGCTTCCTCAGCGGCCATGCGACGGGTCTGCCGACGCAGACACGTTCAGATCCACAAAAGTAGCGGGGCTGTGGGTCATCCCTGGCGGGTAACATTCGTTATCCGTTGCATAGGTGCCCGAACATTGTGCGGCATACTGGGTTCGCGGGGACTTCGCATACTGCCAAACCACCGCTTGCGAAATGCCGCTCGAAGCCGTGCTGAGAGAATGGTTCGGGATCACGCACCCCGGCGCAGGCGGGCACTGCTCGTTGGCTACCCACAGCGCAACCTGGCTGTCGTTACTCAGATCGTGGCTCAGGATGTCCCTGGCTGTGCTGATCTGGTCTGATCCGTCAGGAACCAAGATTGCCGAGCAATAGACACCCGGCCGATATTGCGATTGCCGTACCGCCTTTACCCAGGAAAAAAGATAAGCGCTTTGCTCCGGCAAAAGCCGTCCACCCTCCTCCTGGTCGAGAAACAGGATGGCGCCCGAAGGAAACCCCTCCCGTTTTGCTGCGGCAATGGCGGTAGCGGCATCCGCCCTTCCCAGGGCGGCCGCGTCCTTTCCCTTGAGCTGGGCATCCAGGCGGCCGTTGTACAGAATCAGGAAGCCGAATCCGCTCGCTTTGAGCGTCTCCCGTTTGCCTACCCAGCTATTGCTCTTTTCCTGTGGAGGATTATTCAACCAATAGCCGGTGTACGAAAAACTGCGGCGCAGGGCCGGGAGCAGCGCATCGCCAGGATAGTCGTTCCTGTCGAAACCGAAGTATGGCTTAGGCGCCTGGCCCCAGCCGTTGGAAAGAGAAAGACTGGCCAGCGTGCAGAAGCACAGCAACCAAACGCAGCCTCTTAGTCCGCGCCGCCGGAAGCATTCGTCGTATGTGTGGATGGGGCGCTCGCAAGTTGCTTGCTTGGCATGGCATGCAAATACTTCGCAGGATTGACTGGAGTATCGCGAATGCGGACCTCGTAATGCAGGTGGGGCCCGGTGCTGTGGCCGGAAGAGCCGACGTAGCCGAGTATGTCGCCGCGGCGAACGTCCTGTCCGGCAACGACGGCGAATCCCGAAAGGTGGGCATAGAGGGTTTCAATTCCGTGGCCGTGGTCGACAAGGACTTCGCGCCCATATCCGGTGCCCATGCCGGCCTTCGTGACCGTACCGTCAGCGGGGGCGCGAACGGCATCACCCGAGTTGGCGGCGATATCGACGCCGGTGTGAAATGCCCCTTCACCATTAAACGGATCCAGCCGCGCGCCGAAGGAACTGGTGACAATCCCATGCACCGGCCAGACGGATGGGGCATAGACGACGTCGATTATGCCATAGCCGCTGGGAAAGCGACTGGTGTTGTCCAGCCCACGATTCATGTCTCCCGACTTTGCAGTCGTGCGCAAGGCCAGGAACTGATCCAGCGATTGCGCGTACTGCTGGTCGTTAAAGCCATCCGAGGCAACCGCATCGGTCTTCGAAGCCTTGTTCCCGGCCGTTTTGCTCAGGTGTCCTTGACGCAACCCGTAAAGGGCGCTCACTTCGCTTGCCAGGGAGCCCAGAGAAGCTGCCTGAACATCTTTCTCGTGCGCCACCTGCTCCATCTGGAGGTAGTCGTTGCGCAGGGTCTCCCGCTCCGTTCGAACCTGGTTGTAACGCGCCGTCTTGAGCAGCATGCGGCTATACGATCCAGCCATGCCGGTGACCGTGAACAAACCGATAACCGCTGCTGCAACAAAGACATAGACGTAGTGAAGCGGTATTGGAATCTTGCGCAGTTCGCCGTCGTCCTGGCGGGCTACAAAGATGATGTAATACCGTTTGCGCAATGGTATCGCTCGGTTAGGGGATGCGGCCATGTACTTTGTGATGCACATCGGCCAAGATCTGAACCTAACAGAGTGAATCTATTGGGTCAAACCCGGAAAGTGGTGGATCTAAAGCGAAAAGTGGTGGGTCAAACGCGAAAAGTGCCACGGAGCCTGCCCAATAGGTAAGCAGGTATGCTGGGCGGAATGGCCGGCAAGCAAAAGATCAGTCCCCGGAGGATCGCCGGGGAGCGCGACCTTATCGCTGCGATTCGAAAACGCGCAGGCCAGCGCGCCGTTTATGCCTCGAGGGGAATCCTGAATCTCGGCATAGGCGACGATTGTGCTGTGCTGCGCCCGCGTCGTGGCCAGGAGTTGGTCGTTACCACAGATCTTTCTCTGGAAAATGTTCATTTTCGTCGCGATTGGCATCCACCGCAAAGCGTAGGTCATCGCTGTCTGGCGCGAGGGCTGAGCGACTTGGCGGCTATGGGCGCTCGGGCCGAGGCAGCATTTCTCTCGCTCGCTATCCCTGCGGAGCTTACGGGAAAATGGATGGCCGGTTTTCTTGAGGGCTTCTTTGCTTTGGCGGACGAACATGGTGTGCCACTCGCCGGCGGAGACATGGCTAAGTCGCCGCTCGTGGTGGCTGACATCGTGCTGGTGGGGAGCACACCCGAAGGCAAAGCTCTGCTGCGGTCGGGCGCTCGCGCCGGGGACCTGATCTATGTGACGGGCGCTCTCGGAGGAGCCGCGGCCGAGCTTGATGCACTCGCGCGCCGGTCTGGCGCGTTTCGTGGAGCCGGCAAAGAAGGGCATCCGAATTTATATCCCGCGCCCAGATTGGCTGCCGGTCGCAAGCTGTTGCGCTTAGCCACGGCTTCCATTGATGTGAGCGACGGACTCTCGACCGATCTAAGGCATCTGTGCGAAGAAAGCAGCCTGGCAGCGGAAGTCGACCTGGGGGACTTGCCCATCGATGCGCGCGCCACCCTGGAGCAAGCTCTGCATGGCGGAGAAGACTACGAGCTGTTGTTCACCGCCTCGCCGCGCACGCCGGTGCCTGCCCAGCTGGCGGGAGTTGCGGTGCAGGCCATCGGGCGAATGAAGAAAAAGAGCAAGCGCCCGCAGGTGGAGCTAGTGGATGGCCGCTCGCGCACGCCGCTTGCGGCTCGCGGGTGGGAGCACTTCCGCTAGCTTCCCGTCCCATTGATTCATGCAATAAATCAAAATGGCTTCTGAACGTTTGGTGGAGTAACGGGAAATCCGGGTACCCCGGAATGACAAAGGGGAGGCTTGCGTTTCAATCGAGTGCGGTGGGTGGAAAATTTTGCCCTCGGCGGCTGAACAGGCTGCGGAAAAACGCGATTTTTGTATCAGGGCCCGACTTCAGTCGGGCCGTAAATGATTCAGAATACGTCGGGCTTTACAGGCTGCGGAAAAACGCGCCGAAGCAACGAGCGAGGCGCTAGAT
>JBARKD010000774.1:0-4634 GCA_049800615.1 Acidobacteriaceae bacterium
GGTCGATACCGCCCAGGCTAAGCATCCAGCGCACCGGGGCCGGCTTGATGCCGGTGAGATAGTTTTCGATACCAACAGCCAGCAGGGCGTCATAGGCGTCCGGCTTTTGCTTCAGTAACTGTTGCGCAAGAATCCGGCCCTGTTTCATGTAACGGAGCGCGGCAAAATCCTGCTTATCAATCATTGCGACATAATCGGATCGCAAGCCGAGCGCCAGCACTTTGGCGAAAAGCGCGTTGCTGTCGTAGGGATGTTGCTGCAGCGTCCCATCGGCGAGCTGCTCGCCATGGGCGATGGAACTGTAGAATTGCTCGCGCACCTTGGGATCGGGCGCCAGCTTGGAG
Organism: Acidobacteriaceae bacterium; assembly: GCA_049800615.1. GTDB lineage: Bacteria > Acidobacteriota > Terriglobia > Terriglobales > Acidobacteriaceae > PALSA-350. The sequence goes on from JBARKD010000774.1 coordinate 345, forward strand.
CGGCCTTCAAAGTTCTTGTCGTTGGTAAAGAGCTGGCTTTCGAGAATGCCAAGGCGGGCGAACTCGCCAAATAGATAGCCGGCGGCCTGGGAAACGGGTCCCATGGGATCCTGCGGATGCAGGCGTTCCCAGTTTGAAAAATCCTGATGAGCCTGGACGAATTCCAGGTTATACATGCGCTGAAAGCCGCGCTCGATATCGGTAGGAGCGGTGACATTGGCTCTGCAGCAAGGCGGGAGGAGCAGGAGAATGGTCGCAATCCATTTGTGATTTCTTGGCATACGTCCTGGACGTTCTCACCGATTGTGACGGCTGCCGAGGCTAAACTCAAGCCTTGATCGACGTTAGCGCTCACTCCAGCGCGCGCTTTCTTGCTCCTGCGGCGCCGGGGCCGTATAGCTGTGCAGCCAGCCGGCAAGGTGGCGATAGGCTTCCGCGGCCTCGGAATGGGGCGCGTAATCGATCACGGTCATTCCTTCGGCCAATGCCTCGCTGACGGCGGAGCTGCGACGCACGACAAAGGGCAGCAGCGCTTCACCTAATTCCTGTTGCAGCAGCGAGCGCATGTCGACATGCAGAGCCAGGGATGCGTCGAATTGGTTCAAGAGGTAAAACACGGCTACCGGCGTGCCTCGCGCATCGGCCAGCAGGAACTGCAGCTGCCGCAGGCTGGCAACCGAGCTCATATCGGGAAGAACGGGTACCAGCACCGATGGGCGAAGCAACAACAAGCGGCTGGTCACGTCTTGGCTGGCCGTAGCTACGTCGAACAGGATCCGGCTGGCGCTTCGGCCATCGCGCAACAACTCTCCCAGCAGGGGGTCGTGCTCTCCGCGTCCACCCGGGTAACGCTCCGCCGGAAGGTTCAAGACCCGCACCGGGGTGTCTGCTTCGGCGGGAGCGGGGGATACAGCAGACGAATGGGGAGGAGAAAAGGTGCGCATCACGCCCGGTCTGAACTCACGCGAACCGAAATAAAACGGCAACATGCCGCAAACCGCCGTATCGGCAAGCAGCACGTGTTCGCCGAGGGCAGCCAAGGCACGACCCAGGGTAGCCACCAGGCACGTCTTACCCACGCCTCCGGCGAGCGACAGCACCAGCAGGACAGGAGGCCGCTGTTCACGGCTCATCTCAGCGGCGACAAGTTCTGCAGTCAGCCGCGCTGGCTGGAGAACTGAATGCAGTGCATACCAACGTGGGACCGGTCCGTCTTTGGACTGCGGAAGCTGGCCGTTTTCACAGACTGGCCCCGCCTGATATGGCGGCACGGCCGGCGGCTGCCCGGAAAGCGATCCCTCTGCCGATTGGCTCATGATGCGGCGGCGGAATTGTCCTTGTACCTGCTTGCGCGATGCGGAAAAATCCCAATACCTGGTCCCTTCCAAATGCGCCCTGGAATAAAGCTCCACGATATCTTGCCGCCCCTCGGTCATTGTCGCCTTGCTGCTCAGGCCATCAATCGCGAGCATGTCCAGTTCCAACTAAAATAGCGCGCAATTGTCCGCCGTGCTACCGATTCCGGAGGCTGCCGAAGCCGACTGCACTCACTGTGATAACTTGAAAGCTGAGCAGGAAAACGAGCTCGTAGCTCAGTCGGTAGAGCAACGCACTTTTAATGCGTGGGTCGTGGGTTCGATTCCCACCGAGCTCACCACGTCTGCTACAGCATGCTCGCGAGCCCCTCTGATCTCCTTCCCCTCCGCTCGTCACAGATCACAGCGCTGCACGACCGTTATACCGTTGCGTGGCATCAGGAGTTTCCCGCCGTGCCGTCTTCGCTGGCTGGGTTTGAGCGCGCGGTTGCCGAGCAGCACCTGGCCAATTTCGAACTGTGGCACGCCGAGGATACAGCTCGCGCGCCGAACGCAACGGATCACGATCTTGCCGCAAGCAAGCGCTTCATCGATCAGGTCAATCAACGGCGCAACGACCTCGCTGAGCAATGCGATGTGCTGCTCCTGGAACATTTGCGACAACACAACCTGCCCGCGGCGAGCGCTGAACTGCATTCGGAGTCTCCCGGACTGATCCTGGACCGGCTCTCCATCCTTTCTCTAAAACTTTTTCATACACGCGAAGAGATCGACCGGCCGGGGGCGCCCCCGGGCCATCGTGAGCGCAATCTGGAACGGCTGCAGATCCTTTTGCAACAACGAAACGACTTGGCTGCGGCGTTGGACCGGCTCTGGCAGCAGGTCCTCAACGGCTGCCTTAGCTTCAAGCTCTACCGGCAGCTCAAAATGTATAACGATCCCACGCTCAACCCGGCCGTCTACTTGCAGCGAAAGCCCTGAAGCGGTTGTCCGTGCTACAGTCTTGCCAAGGGTGCTGAGGGCGCCACAGGTTGACGTCCGTGGCTAGGATGCGTATAACGACGAATCTGAAAGACCGTTACAGCACAATTTCCGATGTATGACCACTCCGCTCGTTACCGGATAAGGAAGAGTTAGTTATGCAAAACACGGGTCCTGGGATCCCCGCTCGGCGCAACCCTCGCACCATCGAGGGAAAGGCTCGTCCTGCGCCCAACGCTTCACACCAGAAGACCTTGAACGATTATCAGGCTGCCCTGCAGTGGATGCATGAGGGCAAGTTCGATAAGGCTCGCCAGGCCTTCGAAAAGCTGAGCCATGATGGTCCGGTGGAGATTCTCGAGCGGGTGCGCGTCTACCTTGCGGCCTGCGATCGCCGTGCGCAACAGTCCGGGCTTTCCTTCAACAGCCCGGAAGAACAGTACGATTACGCCATCTCCCTGTTGAACACGGGGTACTACGAGGAAGCCCGAGATCAGTTTCAGGGAATCCTCAAAGCCAATCCAACCGCCGACTACGCCTATTACGGACTCGCTATCCTGGAAAGCATGACCGGACTCGCTGAACCCTGCCTTGAGCACTTGGCCAAAGCGATTGAGTTGAGCCCGCGTAACCGCATCCAGGCGCGCAGCGATTCGGATTTTCAGGATATGGCCGATGATCCGCGGTTCACGGAATTGCTCTACCCCGAAGTACCGTAGACGCCAGAAGATTTCTCTTTCTCCGGCAGGGGGCCCTGCATGATCGTTGTATGGTGAAGTCTCTGCCCATGACGCTGGCGACGCCGAGGCCGGTCAAATCCATTTCCAAGCGACGCGGTGCCGATCCTGAGAGCATCCGCGTGGTGGCCATCGGCGGGGGTACAGGGCTTTCCACTTTATTGCGCGGGCTGCGCCATTACGTGGCCTCGCCTCACCAATCCTCAGAAGATTGCGAGAGCCTCCCTTGCCTGATCTCCGATTTGGCCGCGGTGGTGACCGTAACCGATGACGGTGGCTCCAGTGGCAGGCTGCGCCGTGGGCTTAACATGCTACCCCCCGGTGATCTGCGCAATTGCATGGTCGCTCTTTCTGAAGATGAACATCTGATCTCCCGCCTGTTCCGTCATCGCTTTACCGCCGGGGAAGGTCTTGAAGGCCACAGTTTCGGAAATCTCTTCGTGGCCGCGCTCCTGGAAATGACGGGAGATTTCGCGCAGGCCATCAAACTCTCCTCGCAGGTGCTGGCCACCAGGGGCCATATCTATCCGGTAACCAACGCCAACGTCTCGCTTACGGCGCGCATGGATGACGGCTCCCTGGTAGACGGTGAAACCAACATCACGGCCAGCCGCCAGCGAATCGTGAAACTCATGCTTGAGCCGGAGGACGCGGACCCGCTGCCCGAGACGCTGGAAGCGATCGATCGCGCCGACCTGATCACCGTGGGCCCCGGCTCGCTCTTTACCAGTATCATCACCAACATTCTGGTGAAGGGAGTCTCTGAGGCGCTTGCCGCCTCAAAAGCGGTCCGGGTGTATATCTGCAACCTGATGACCCAGGCCAATGAAAGCCTGAGGCTGACCGCCTCGCAACACATCGAGCGTATCTATGAACATGCCCGTCGACCGATCTTCGACGTCGCCCTGGTAAATACGGCCCCGGTGTCTCAGGCCCTGCTCGATCGTTATGCGGGCGAGGGCGCCTCGCCGATTGTCGCGGACATAAAAGCAATTGAAGCCCTGGGAGTTCGCTGTATCGCCGGCGACTTCGCCGCCGAAGGAGATGTGGTCCGTCACGCCGCGGACCGGGTTGCGGAGTCCGTGGTGCGACTGGGCATCGCCGGCCGCCGGTAAGCGGCAGCTTACAGACAGGCTGCGGAAAAACGCGATTTTTGTATCAGGGCCCGACTTCAGTCGGGCCGTAAATGATTCAGAATACGTCGGGCTTTACAGGCTGCGGAAAAACGCGCCGAAGCAACGAGCGAGGCGCTAGAT
>JBARKD010000775.1:0-4429 GCA_049800615.1 Acidobacteriaceae bacterium
CTGCTACGGCGAAGGCATTCGTACAGGACGTTGCTAACCGCATGGCGTACCGCGTGCAAATCTCTACCGATGGCCTTGCGGCTTACGTTCCTGCGATGGAAAGCGCCTTTGGCGAATTCGTAGATTACGGCCAAATCATTAAGACTTACGGGCATGAGGAAGTGAGCGACAATCGCCGCTATAGCGCCCCAAAGTTCGTATCATCCGAGAAAAAGGTTGTTGTCGGTATTCCCGATGAGCGCCTAATCTCTACCAGTTACGTAGAGCGCCTGAACGCCACTACGCGGTTGCACATGCGCCGTCTTACCCGCCTTACGCTGGCATTCAGCAAGAAGCGCGAGAATTTTGAGGCGGCGGTTGCCCTGCATTTTGCCTACTACAATTTTGTTAAGCGTCACAGCGCCATACGATGCACTCCCGCGATGGCCGCTGGTGTTACGCCGTCATTTTGGAGCGTAGGAGATTTGCTTGAGGCGGCGGCATGAGTCACATTGACGAACTGAGAGATGCGATTCACAAGCTGCATGGTGCGAAGGCTACGCACCATGCCAGTGTTCCAATAAAAGAAGTTTTCAATGGGGAGACAGTCTGGGATGGCGTGGTAGAAGTGTTCCACTTGGAAGGTCATCCAAAGGCAAATACAGCCTACGCATGGTTTCACGATACAGGCGACCCAGCGAAACCGGCGCAGCATGTGACAGTGCTACACGTTCCGCCTGTGGTATCGCCTCTAACTGCCGTAAGAGCCTTCATCGTTCAGAACTTTAGGAATAACGCCGATGCCCAAGCCTAAGAAAGCCGGACGGCCCAAACTGCCCAAGGGCGAAGCGATGGGCCGGGTAATCCAGGTTCGCTTTACCGCTGGGGATGACAAGGGAATCACGGCGGCGGCGAAGGCCAGCAAGCAAACGGTTTCAGAGTGGGTACGGAGCACGATTCATGCCAGTCTACAACGGTAAGAAATTCAAATTAGGACACTACCGACCGCAGCCTTCGCTCCGAAGAAACTACAATGACCTTATGAAGTTCCTTACTGTGCTTTCGCTGGGACTCACTCTCTGCACCAGACTTGGCCTCGCGCAGAGTGCTCCCCAGATCCAAGGCCCTTCCCACACCGAACCAATGTCTGTCACCGTCCCCATCACCCTGGACCACAACCGGGTTGTCATCGACGTGGACCTTCGACTTCACGATGGAACCACGCAGCGCGTCCGTGCCTGGGTCGACAACGGCGATCCCGATCTCTACCTGTCTCGGCGCCTGGCCGAGCTGACAGGAGGCTCCATCTCTTGTGACCGACAGCTCTGCACCTCCACTCCACCTGTGGAAATAGACGTCGGTGGAATGACGATCACTCTGGTTGGACGAACTCCGGGAACCGGGATCAAAGAAGCTAAACTCCCGGCGGATGGCCATCCGATCGCTCCCGGCATGTCGGTGGAGATCAACATTCCATCCACCGTTCTCCGCAACTACGATCTGCTCATCGATTTCCCCGATCACAAACTCACGATTGGCCAACCCGGCAGCCTCCAGTTCAAAGGCGTGAAGACGAAGGTAATCGTGAATCCCGCGAACGGTCTGGTCCAGGTTCCCAGCCAGATTCAAAACAAGAAATATAATCTTGCCCTCGATCTTGGGTCCTCCATCAGTTTTCTGGCTGATGATCTCTTCAACAAGCTCGCGACTGCGCACCCGGACTGGCCTCATATGACCGGCGCGATCGGTCCTGCGAATATTTGGGGCCTGGCCGACGAACCGAAGTGGAGGCTGATTCGCATCGACCGCCTGCAATATGGTCCGCTCTTCCTCACCGATGTGGCTGGGGTCGACTTCCCCGGGGACCGGATGATCTTCTTTGAAAAGCGCGCCGGCATCGCCACTGCAGGCTTGCTTGGCGCGGAGGCCTTGACTAATTATCGGATCGGCCTCGACTACGCTCATTCAACCGCCTATTTCGAGATCGGCCGCACCTTCAACTTCCCGGATTTCGACGTGATTGGACTTATCCTGCGACCCGAGGACGACGGCCGCTTCACCATCCTTGGGGTCGCGGACTATGGCGGCAAGCCCTCCGTACCGGATGTTCTGACGGGCGACCATCTCGTCGCAGTCGATGGCATTCCTACCGTTGGTTCGACGATGGGACAAGTATGGTTGATGCTGGGAGGCGAAGCCGGAAAGGAACGCACGCTCACAGTTGAGCGCGCCGGAAAGCAGTTCGACGTAGTTGCCAAGGTGCGACACTTCCTTGGTGAAGATGCGGGAGGTCCGGGGCGGGAGAAGTCTGCCAGCAATATCTGATCCTGTAAGGCTCGGGTTTCGAAGCTTACTTCCCAAACACTTCCCTTTCCAGCGTCTTCGTGGTTGCTGGGTCCAAGCTCTCGCTCACCAGAACGGTATCACCTTTCTCTTCAATCACAACCGTGCCTTCTTCCGTCGTCCATACGTGCCGCCCTTGCAGTGTGTCGGCCTTGATTTCGGATTCTGGTGCATCTGAGGAAGCTGTTCTGACTTCTTCCGCTTTTCTGTAACGTTGCTGCAGCGACCGGGCATAGATCTCAGCAAACTCCGCTGCCTTCTCGGGGGTCGACCAGCGCGATGTATAGAGCAATCCCAGGGGCCCTGTCGAGTTGTCTTTCGGGCGCGCCGCATAGTAATAACCGCCGCGCCACTCCGGATACAGGCGCTCGGAAAGTTTCTTTCCTGCGTATTGCTCGATCAGCACAGCAACATCAAACTCTCCCATTGCCCCGATATCGAACTTCCTGTAATCCTTGAAAACGCGCTTGAACTCGGGGACGGGCATGGGCTCGATCTTTTCGCCCGACAAGTAAGTTTCGGGTTGCATGATCTGCCGCGTGATGTGCGGTGGATTCGCGAGGACGCTGGCAAATGCCTTCTCTTTGCCGCCCTTCTCCATCAGCGTGACAATAAATTTCAAGCCGTAGCTGTAAGGAAACGTCAGGGACTCCCGCAGGAAGATGGGAGCATCCCGGAATACGGTGGAGTCATCGGTTCCGTCGGCCATTTGTGATTCCATTGTGTCCACCAGGTCGGGCGAACTCACGACTGATTTGCCAACCGGGGCGAGCTCGTATTCCAGCATCATGGCCTCGGCTTGTCCCTCAACCACGGCCTCGCGCGCATCGTCCATCTCATCGTTCTCTATGTCGGCGGAGGTTGGATCTTTTCTGATCTCGCCCAGATCTTTTTCGCCCCTCTGCATCCATTTATCGAGGTGGATCGATTGATCCTGCAGTGCATGAGTCAACTCATGCGCCATCACCGGTTCCTGCTGATCCATGGGAACCCAGTCCAGCAGGTTTACCGTCTTGGTTTTAGGATCGTAATATCCAGCAATCTGCTCGCGCAGCAGTGACACAAGAAGTTTTTCCAGATCAAAGTCGCGCGGCAGCAGCCCAAATTTTTTTAGCACCAGCTCCGAGCGCTGCAGCCGTTTCACATCTTCATCTTTCATGTGTTTGGTGAGATACGCTACCACCTCGTCGCGGCTGGTGAGCCGGCGCTTGACTTGTTTCTTGATTGGCAGTCCCGTGTGCTTGCTGTCGAATGCAAGAATTTCATCGACTGAGTGAAATAACTCCTCCGCTTCCCTGGGCGTGATCTTAACTTCTGGCTCCTGCGCGGCCGGCGTCCGTGGGGGCGGCGCCGGCGTGGGAGCCGCAGGTGTAGAAGCGGGAGCCTCGACTGACGGCTTTTGATTTTGATCTTGCGGTACCTGGCTCCCGGTCGGCGCAGTCGGACGCTGCCCATCCGGAGCCTGAGCCCGCACCTTAACCGCCCCACTCAACACCAGGAGCAGCACAGCCCACAGATACGGCCTCAGAAACCTTGTTCCCAGCAGTTCAACTGTATTCATTAGGAACGAGTCTACCCTGTTTGCCTATACTTTCTTCAAGGACAAACCATTCAAGAACAAATCTTCAAGGACAAACAATGCCAACCAAAGCTCCCGTGAATCTTTGGACCTCCGAGGGACACGCTTGCGATTACCTCGGCCGCGCCAACTCCATTCCTCACCGCACCGAAGGCGAAGCAGCGCTTCTCGAATTTATCTCCGCGAAAACCCACCGCATCCTCGATCTTGGCACCGGCGATGGCCGCCTGCTGGCGCTGGTTAAGTCCGAATTGGCCACAGGGCCACGGGGTGACAACCCGGAAGTAGAAGCCGTGGCCGTCGACTTTTCGCCCGCCATGCTTGAGGCCGCAAGAAAGCGCTTTGCCGCGGATTCTTCTGTCACCATCGTTGCCCACAATCTCGACCATCCGCTGCCTTCGCTAGGCAGGTTCGACCTAGTCGTTTCCAGCTTCGCCATTCATCATCTCGCGCACGAGCGCAAGCGTGAGCTCTACGCCGAGGTTTATGGTTTGCTGAACTCTGGGGGTGTCTTCTGCAACCTGGAAC